>NZ_JACRTE010000001.1:0-300000 GCF_014385105.1 Qingrenia yutianensis
TACCTGCAAATAGATGCACAGAATGATGTGTATATGGTAAATGCCGATTCGGAGAAAGCGGCGGCTGAAATTATGCAGGCCTTATCTGACGGAAAAATAAGCCGCAGCGAGCTTTTAAGAAACGCCGTAAATATACTTAATGTTATTATGACAACTCCAACCTTTGAACGTTTTATTGATGGCGAGGGTATGGTAAATGAGGTGGCAGATATAGAAAAGATGTCACTTTCCGAGTCGTTTTGTGATGTGAAGCCGAACAAGGAATATAAGGTAAATACCGATGAGGGCAAAATGTATGCGGTACGTGCGGAGGTGTCCTCGCAGCAGCAGGAGCTTGTACAGATTCCCATAAAGGTGTATGTTAACGGAAACAGTGCCGCACTGATTATGGCACAGGGTACAGGCGGCGAAAAGAAGACCTTTATTGCCGATTTCTATATGATGAAAGGTGAAAACAAGGTAAGCTTTGACTTTACGGAGGAAAGCGCAGCAGTAAGCAAAATAGACTTGTTTTCGGAATAAACAGTTAAAAAGAACTGTGAAAATTATATTACGTAATCAGTTACACTGCGTCCGTCAATGTCTAAAAAGAAGTATCCTTTTGTATGTATAGCGGGAAATCCTTCAGTCTTTACCAAAGCATAAGCTTTAGTCAAGCTGATTTCCAAGGGTATGGATAATTCCTGTACACTGATTGTTTGTTTTTTCGTTAAGATTCTCCTTTTGCTACAATACAACGGAATATTTGCTGTATTAAGCAGTATTTTAGTAATACATAAAAAACGTTCGGTACAAAGATGCGAAATCTCTGACCGAACGTTTTTTATTCCTGATTTGATGCTTGTTTCGATATTGTGCAAAGCAATTCACTTATATTAAGCGGTTTCGGAACAAACCCTGTCATTCCGGCGTCGGCACAGGCTTTTTTGTCGGTGTCAAACAAATTTGCCGTCATGGCTATAATCGGAACAGTTTTTGCGTCGGCTCTGTCAAGCGAGCGGATTTTTCGCGTTTCCTCCAAACCGTCCATAAACGGCATCGAAACATCGGTCAAAACAACGTTTATTGTGTCCGGCTCGGAGTTTTTAAATATTTCAAATGCCTCCTTGCCGTTATACGCTCTGATTACATTTGCGCCGGCGTCAGTTAGGATATACTCGGCAATTTCCATATTCAGTTCGTTATCCTCTGCCAAGAGTACGGTAAGACCTTCGATTGACGCAGAACTGCCCTGCATGCTACTCTTTTCGACGTGAGCTTCGGCATATTTATACGGAATTTTTATTTCAAACTTCGTACCCTTGCCTTTCTCGCTTTCCACGCTGATTTCGCCGCCGAGCTTTTTCACCAGCTTTTGGACGATGGGCAGTCCCAGACCGACTCCGCCGGAGCTGCTGATAACGAAATCGTTTTCTTGAGCAAAGGGCTCAAACATCTTTTTCTGAAATTCCTTGCTCATACCGATGCCGTTATCTTCGCAGACAAAGCGGACATCGGCAAATCCGGCATTGCTTTTGCTCGGTGTTTCGCTGACCGAAATTTTTACCGTTCCGTTTTCTTTGTTGTATTTGATTGCATTTGTGATAATATTCATCATTATCTGCCGCAGATACAGCGAATTTCCGACAAGCATCTTATCTCCGGTGTCAAGGTGAAGCAGCTCTAACTTTATTCCTCTCGCTTTCGCACGCTCATCTGTCAGCAGGGTCATATTCCGGACCTCCTCGTCAAGGCTGAAAACGGACTTTATGTCAGTTTCAGTGGCATTGTCGGAGTCTATTTTATTTAATGTGAGAATATCGTTGACAAGATCAAGAAGATATTCCGCCGCCATACGCGACTTACCGCGGCACTCTGCCAAAACCTTTATATCGGATTTGTTCCTGTCGGCAATTTCCAACATTCCGAGTATTACGTTGATTGGTGTGCGTATGTCGTGGCTTATACGGCGGAGAAATTCCGTCTTGCTTTGGTTTGCCGCCTGCTCATTCCGTATTGCCTTTTCAAGCCTTTGCTGATATTCAAGCTCGGATTTTTTCTGTGCGTTTATGCTCTTTCGTGCCAGAATAAATGTGACAATCGAACCGTTTTCATCGAATTTATGCGGAATGATTTTATCGTTAAGCCATTCGCCGGTGACATCCCTGTAATCATATTCGATATATTCAGCCGTGTTAAGCCGTGCGTTTAAGGTTGATATTTCGTAAAAATGCAAAAATCCGTCCCGATATTTTTTGTCTATATGACGGAAAAAGTTATCCCGTGTATCGTCGTTTATCGAACCGGTATCGGGAACATTATCGCAATTATCCGGTCGTTTCAGCAAGACGTATTTTTCGTTTTTTAAATCTACTAAAACAGTCATAATGTAAACGTGACTGATTGCCTGTATAATTTCATATTGTTTTGCAGCTTCGCGGTTGTGGTTGTTTTCCATTCGTATATGCAGAATTATTATAAGAAAGGCAAACAAAAAATAAATACAAATTACAACAAGTATGGTAACTCCGCAGGGGATGAAAATGGTTTCAGCCGGATAAAAAGCGTAAATATCGTAATTGCGGTATCTTGCACTGCCGCCGTAATAAAGCTTTCCGTCGCTGCGAAAGCGGATAAAATTCGTTCCTTTTTGGGCTGTATCTATGCAGGAAAGCTCCGCAACATCGGATTTTTCCAAACCGCTGTCCTTGGTGTTGGAAGCGATGATTGCATCACCCTCCGTGATAAACAGGGAACCCCGTAAATTGGTTTCGTTTGCGGCCAAAAGGTTGCTGACAGAAGAACGGTGAAAACCCAGCAACTCATCATTCTGCCGAATTACACAGAAAACAAGACCTTTTTCGTCATGCCTTGCCGCAGCGGCAATGTCGTATGTTACGCCGTCTTGTTTAATTCTTGCCGCATAAATTTTTTTCGGAAAATCAAGTATAGCGGAAACGGCAGACAATTCGATTTCATCTTTCCAGTCGTCGTAACTCATCGTAATCGGGGAATATACCAAATCAGGTTTCAGATTGCCGTCCAATAACAAAACACAATCAAGTCTTTGGCTGTTGCAATACTGTTTCAAAAAATCGTTTCTTATGTTTTCCGCAAGCAGCGGAAGATCCGCACCGATACCTTCCGCCTGTTCTGTCAGGCGCACGAGACTTTTTGTTTCGTCCGTGGCGAGAAAATCGCTGTAATCACTGCACTGCTTTTTAAGATCGCTTATGTTTCGCTCCATTGTGTCGTGCGCCTCGTTCAGACTGTACGGAATGCTGAAGCAAAGCGCTCCCGTCAAAAGAACAATACCTATGAGAATGAGAAACGTTACCAAAAAATAATTTTGCTTTACAAATATAAACGGATTATTTTTCACTGCTCAAACCTCCATTAAGTGCATAGTCTGCGTCTATATCGTATTTTTCGATAATGCTCTTGATCGTTCCGTCGCAGCGCATTTCATCTAAAACGGCAGACAGCTCCCCGACAGTTTTGTTATCGGCGTCCTTTTTGAAAGCCACTCCGAGCTCCGAGGCAAGCAGAACGCCGTCGATAATGTGAAAATCGCCGTTTATGTCCTTCATATAATCGCGGAAAGCCGTTTCGTGTCCCGCTGCCGCGTCAACATATCCTTTTTTCAGTGCGGCAAATACATTGGTCATGCTCGGAAAACTGTACACCTTATTTACGCAGACACCGTCAACCGAGTCCGTTAAGAAAAGCTTTTCCGGTTTTGAGGCATTCTGAACTGCAATGTTTTTTCCGTTCAGATCTGCAAAAGTATGTATGCCGCTTGAGGAATTGACCACAACGACCTGTCTGCTGTGCAGATACGGTCCCGCCCAGGTATAATCGTTCTCTCTGCCGTTCATGGAAAAGCTTCCCCAAAGGCAGTCAACCGAGCCGTCATCTAAAAACGAGTCCTTGTTCTGCCAGGTAATTTGCTTAAATTCGGGCTTCATTTTAAGCTTTTTGCATGCCTCTACGGCAATTTCAACATCAATTCCGGCGAAATTTCCGCTGTCATCCATATAAAAATAAGGCGGATAGATGTCGCTGCCGATTGTAAGTGCCGGCAGCTCCGAATTTTCGCTTTTCTTATTTTCCGCACAGCCGGAAAAAAGAAAAATGACTGATATAAGTAAAAATACGGTGAAATTTTTGAGCTTTATATTCATGTGCGTTCTCCTTTTCTCGAAGAGCTTATTATAATATAACTATATATTATAACGTAAAAATGAGTAAAAATCAAGCATGAAAACAGGAGATAAAACGACTTTTCTGATACCGTCCGCCGATGAGAAAATCTTGACTTTTGCCGGGTTTTGAATTATAATATAATAGTGGTTTTGTACATATTTACAGAATGTAATGTAACAAAAGTTTAACATAAAATTTGCGAAAGGACTTGACAAGTGCTATGAGTTGCGCCAAAATCATACATACATACATACATACATACATACATACATACATACATACGCTGCAACTATACACTTTTTCTATGCTCGCTGCTGAATCCGGAGGTGCGCTTTCTTTTGGGTTGCCCCAAAGAAAAATGCGCCTCTTTTTCCTTTGCGGCAAAGAGTGCCTGATTCCGCTTCGGTGTGTAGGTAAACAAGGAATGAACTTAAAAACAAGGTAGGAGGATGGACATGCAGACGCTGCTTTATTCGGAGATCAATATTTTCAGTATTATTGCGCTGTTTACCGTTATGTTCAATTCTTCGGTATTAGGTGTTGACACAAAAAATAAGAACCGACTGTTTTCGTGTTCCGCCTGCTTTGCGGCTATGTCATGCATCTGTGATTTTCTGTGGGAAATGAGCGCAGGCGGATATCTGCTTCTCTCGCGGTCGGCGGCGGTGTTGGTGAATACAATGTATTTTATATGCTATGCACTGTCGTTTTGCTGCTGGTTTTTGTATATTGAGTCTATATCCGAGTCAAAAATATTCAAACGAAAAAAGAGAGCGTATATAGCGTTTTTACCGCTTGCAGTGCTGGTTATACTGCTTGCGGCATCAGTGTTTACAGGGTGCGTATTTTCGATAGACGAAAACCTTAATTACACGAGAGGACCGCTGTTCTTTATGCAGGTAGTCTTATCCTACGGATATATTGTCGCTGCCGTTATCAGAATACTGTACGATGTAATCGGCAGAAAAAATAAGCTTGTATGGGACAACATTATTTTTGCTGCCGTTTTTGCGGTGCCCATAATTTCTGCTTCAACGCTTCAGGCGTTCTTTCCGGAATTGCCGATCGCCTGCCTCGGAATCGTTTTAGCGTTTATGAATGTATATGTCTATTCGCTTAAAGTGCATGTTTCCGTTGATATGCTCACCGGGATCGCCAACCGACACAAGCTTATGAATGAACTTGAGGATAAGATATCTTCGCTGAAAAAGGACGAGAAACTCTATTTTCTTTTTCTCGATATTGATTCTTTTAAGCAGATAAACGATGCTTTTGGGCATCACGAAGGCGATAATGCATTAAAATCGGTAGCGACTGTGCTGAAGACTTTGTGCAAAACAACAGGCGGTTTTTGCGCACGGTACGGCGGCGATGAATTTGCGGTTATACAGGTTCTGAAAAAAAGCGGAGATATAAAGAGAATTAAAAAGAATATCTACGATTCGGTAGAAAAAATAACGGATAAAAATTCGGCATATTCTTTAAGCGTCAGCATAGGCTGCGCACAGCACACAAGCGAAACCGAGAGTGTTCAAGAGCTTATTTCACGTGCTGACAGCAATATGTACAGCAAGAAAATGCAGAGAAAAGAAAAAGTAAAATTGTAAACCGCAGGGGCTTTTTCGCTTTTGAGGGAATATTATTTTTCAAAACCTATTCCGGCAGGGAAATATGAGGAAATGATTAAATGCGCAGAGTATTTGAAAATATAATTTATTGAAAAACGGTGCATTGCACAACCAACATTAACGGCATACAGCGGAGTTTTTTGAAGTTTAAGAAAGCAGAGCCGCCGATTGAACGATTTTGTTATATTCCTGTTCCAGACCGGCAAATTCAGCCTTTGCGGGTTCTGTTTCTTTGCGGCGCAGCATCTCGGTAACGGCGGAGGATTTTTCAAAGAGTCTGTCAAAACCAAGATTGGAGCAGATGCCTTTTAGTGTATGAGCCGCATAAAAAGCGCTTTCGGCATCGTCTTTTTCCAGTGCGGTCTTTAGCGTGCGGAAACTTTCATCCGACAAAAATTTCAGAACAAACCGCGTCAATATGGCGCTGTTGTTTCCGAACCGTTTTGCAACACTTTGAAAATCGGAACCGATTGCATTATAAAATTCCTCTGTTTTATCCATAATATTTCTCCTTCTTATCCATAAATATCAAGCGTGAGTTTTTCTTTTATATCTTTCAGACACTCTATTAAGATCGGGTTGAAGCAGCCGCAGTCCCCGCGAGATATCATTTCCAGCGCAGTTTCACCCGGAATTGCCTTTTTATAGCTGCGGTCATTCACCAGAGCGTCATACACATCGGCAATGCCGACCACTTGTGCGGCAAGGGGAATATCATCTCCGCGAAGACCGTCGGGATAGCCCTTTCCATCGTAACGTTCATGGTGGTAACGGCAAATTTGGATGGCAATCTTCAGCAAAGGTTCATTCTGAAAGGATGCGAGTTCTCCCCTATGGAGTATTTTCTCACCCAAAACCGCATGTTCTTTCATTATTTCGTATTCCTTTGCAGTAAGCTTGCCGGGTTTATTTAAGATTGCGGGATCGATCAGCACTTTACCGATGTCGTGCAGCGAGGACGCAACCGAAATATTGCGGCAGTCCTGCCACGAAAGACCGTATTTATCTGTTTTTAAATTCAACCGTTCCAAAAGCATTATTGTGATCTTTCGTAAGTTCTGAATATGTGGAATGCTTTCACTGTTAATGCAGCCGACAACATTGCTGAGAATATCAATCATAATTCGGTTGTTTTTTTCACGGCTGTTGATCTGCTCGGCGAGCATGGAAAGCATTCTTCGTTGTTTTGCGTAAAGAAACGCGATATTCTGAATCCGACGTTTCACTACATTTGCGTCAAACGGACGGTGAATATAATCCGAAACTCCCATATTGAACGCCTTTTTGAGATTTTCTTCGGAATCATCGGCGGTAATCATAATTACCGGTATGTCTTCAAGATAACCTTTCTCCTTCATCTGTGAAAGAACCTCAAAACCATTCATTTCCGGCATAATAATATCCAATAAAACAGCCGAGATTTTTGTGCCGTATTTGTCGAGCATCCGGAGACATTGTCTGCCGCTGCTTGCCTCTGCCAGGGCATAAGTGCCGATAAGCATTTCTTTTAACAGTTCGCGGTTGAACTCGGAGTCATCCACAATCAGCACGAGCTGTTTTTCCGTATTTTCTTCTGTAATTTCCGTGGGAATCTTGGCAAGCCGCCGTTCCGTCATCACTTTATTTTTGTGATTTTTGGCAAGGTACATGACGCGGTCAGCGCGGTATACTGCGTTCTCTAAAACTCCGCCGTTTTCAATTACTCCGCCCACACTTACGGAAAGCCGCATATTGCCCAAACTCCGGTGACGGACAGAACTTATTGCAGTTCGTATCCTCTCCAGGGTATTTTCAAGGTTGTCGACAGAAACGTCGGGCATAATAATTAAAAATTCGTCGCCGCCGTAACGGATCAGCATATCGTTTTTCGAAAGGTTCTCCCTGATAATTCTTGAGGTTTCCGAAAGGGCAAGATCTCCCGTATTATGACCGTATGTGTCGTTGAAGATCTTAAAATCATCAATATCTATGATGGCAACACCACCGTTCATGCGGAGGTTTTTGAGATTTGTTTCGTAATAGTCACGGTTGTAAGTGCCGGTTATATTGTCATGTCTGAACTCGTCTTTCATATGTCGTATTGTTTTGTGATAGTAATCGGCAATGCGGCTGAAATCAATGATTGAAAGTATAGCTGCCTCCGGATTTTCGGAGGAAGTAAAAATGAGCTCCTTATATCCTTTCTGCTCTTTGCCGGGAATTTTTCCGCCGTAAACACGATATTTTCCGTCAGCTGACAAAGCCATCTTTATATTTTCAAGACTTAACGCACGCTCCAACTCGTCTTTTCGTCCGGAAACTGAGTAATTTCCCGCAAAACGGTCGGCAAATGCATTCCAACTTTGTTCACCGTATGGTGATGTTTGCGTTGCTGAGGTAAAAACCGTTGTATATTTACCGGTTCTGAAATCAATTTCAAAAACCGATTCTATAACGTTTTTTGCGGAGTCGCAAAGTATTTTTTGAATATGGTTCTCCATGCCTTGATTCGCCACGCTTTCATATTGATTTTTAAGTATATTATATCACAAAATTCGGAAAGGTCAAAAGAGTTTTTGGAAAAAATGTGCATATAAATTGGCACATCTATGCCAATGACAAGAAAAATATTATGTGTTATAATAACTAGTACACCGGCAGCAAGTATAAAAGGGATATTATAAATTGTCAAATATCATTGACACGGAAAAGTTAATTGCCAATTTTAAATTTACATATTTTTATCGTTTTCAACAATACTGTCACAACGCTGTATCAAGCATTAAACAGCCAAAAATAGAGAATAACAACAATTCCGAGCACAATTCTGTAATATCCGAACGCTTTGAAATCGTGTTTTTTAATATAACTTACAAGGAATTTGATTGCAAAATAGGAAACTGCGAACGAGGTTAAAAATCCGACTATGAGCACGAAAAGTTCGGGCTGTGTAAACGCAAAACCGTATTTTACGAGTTTTAAAAAGCTTGCGCCGAACATAACGGGAATTGCGAGGAAAAACGAAAATTCAGCCGCAACGGTACGCGACGTTCCGAGAATTATCGCTCCGAGAATTGTCGAGCCGGAGCGCGACGTTCCCGGGATAAGCGCCAAGACTTGGAACACGCCGATTAAAAGCGCGGTTTTATATGTAAGACTGTCTATACTGTTGATTTTCGGCTGTCTTTTTCTGTTTTCGATAACGATAAACAAAACGCCGTAAACTATAAGCGCCGCCGCGATAACAAACGGGTTGTCGTTGATATATCCCGATATAAAATCGTCGAGCAAAAATCCTGCGATTGCCGCCGGAATTACGCCGATTATAACCTTAAACCACATCTGCATGGTGTCTTTTTTAAGTCCGTGTTTGGAAAAAGGATTAAGCTTATTGAAATAAATCAGAATTACCGCAAGTATCGAAGCAAGCTGAATTACAACGATAAACATATTAAAGAAATCCTGCGATATGCCGTCAAGCTTGAAAAAAGGTATCTCATTTGCGAGAATAAGGTGCCCCGTACTGCTGATGGGGAGCCATTCGGTAATTCCCTGAATTACGCCGTAAATGAACGCTCTTATAAAGTTTAAAACTGTCATAAAATAAACTTCCTTTCCTGAAAAAAGGGCGATACTCTCGCCCTTTTAAAATTTATTGATTTTGTGATGTGCTGTTTTGCGCGTTGTTATCCTGCGTATTGGTGTTTTCCGATGATGAATTTTTGTCAAGATATGCAAATTCGTCAAATTCATCTGCGGTTCTGCACGGCAAAAGCTGAATTGACGTGCCGTTCAAATACTGCGCCGCCATATCTGCAAGATTTTTGCCCATTGATACCGACGTGGGCTTGAGCGAAATAAAATTCTTGCCGACAATATCCTCGGGATTGCTTACGTAAATGTAAAAATCGGAGCCTGCGAGCGCGTGTGCGATTTCTTTTACAGAACCTCTCACAACGCTGTCGTCCGAAAGATAAAGCATATTTGCACCGTCCTGGCGGTTTTCGTATTTTTTTGATGCCGCACCGTCTGCCGACACATTTTCGCCCACAACACTGCTTCCCGACGAAGCTTTATATGCCATTTTAGACGCCGCCTGCTGTGCTTCGAGTGTGTTTGAAACAACACTTTCGGTGTAGTAGTAACTGTTTAAATCAAGATAGCGTTTAAAATAGTTTGTGCTCTCCATAGGAGTGATTTCACTGGTGTTGAAAATTATGCCGATATGTCCGACCGAGCTCGAACCGATTGAATTTAAAAAGTTGTTGAAAACATAGTTTGCCGGAACGGTTGACAAAACACCGGTTGTGTTTGACGGAGTGGATTTGTCTGCCATAAAACCTTCAAGCACGGGATTTGCAACGTTTGCAAAGAAAATCGGAATTTGGCCGCCGAACGATTTATATGCCGCTCTTGCCGCCTCAATGCCTACGGGAACTGCAAAAAGCGTGTTTTCGGGAGATATTTTTGAAACGATTTTTTCAAGCTCGTTATCGTCGCCCTTTGCGTTTTTAACGGAAATGTTAAGTTTTTGTGCGGTGTATGCCTTGTTTAAATTTTCAGCAAAAGAATCCTTTACCGAACTATTATATTCGTCGTTGTCGTATAAAATAACGGCGATTTCTTTTGAAGTGTCAAAAACTTTTGCTTCTTCCTTTGAACCGCAGCCCGCAAACGAAACGCACATAACCGCGAGCATTATAAAACCGATAATTTTCTTCATTTGATTCAATTCCTCTCTTGTGCCTGCCTAAATATTATTTTACTACAATATATTACAACATTCCGCACTGTTTTGTCAATATAATGCGGTTAAAATTAAAATATATTTTGTCAAAAGGTTGACAAAAACAGGTATTTTATTATATTATATATAAGTATAGTTTAATTTTGATTTGAGGGATTTACTTATGGAAAAACTTGGACTTAACGAAATAAGGGAAAAATACTTATCGTTTTTTGAAAGCAAGGGTCATTTAAGACTGCCGAGCTTTTCGCTCGTACCGCAGAATGACAAGAGCCTTTTGCTTATAAACGCAGGTATGGCGCCGTTAAAGCCGTATTTCACGGGACAGGAAACTCCGCCGAGAAAAAGGGTTACAACGTGCCAGAAATGTATCAGAACGCCCGATATTGAAAGCGTGGGAAAAACCGCGCGCCACGGCACATATTTTGAAATGCTCGGAAATTTTTCGTTCGGCGATTATTTCAAAAACGAGGCTACCTCGTGGGCGTGGGAATTTTGCACCGAGGTTTTGAAGCTTCCCGTGGACAAGCTTTGGGTTACGATTTATCAGGACGACGACGAGGCTTTTGACATATGGACGAAAAAAGTCGGCGTTGCGCCCGACAGAATTGTGCGTATGGGCAAAGAGGACAATTTCTGGGAAATAGGTCAGGGTCCGTGCGGTCCCTGCTCGGAGATATATTTTGACCGCGGCGAAGAAAACGGCTGCGGAAAACCCGACTGCAAAGTCGGCTGTGAATGTGACAGATATGTTGAATTCTGGAACCTCGTATTCACGCAGTTTGACAAGGACGAAAACGGAAATTACAACCGTTTGGCGCATCCGAATATCGACACAGGTATGGGACTTGAGCGTCTTGCGTGCATTATGCAGGGCGTAAGCAATATTTTTGAGGTTGACACCGTTCGCAATATTATGAAAAAGGTCAGCGAAATTGCAAACGTTAAATACGGCGACAGCGACAGAACGGACGTTTCTCTCCGTGTTATCACCGACCATATCAGAAGCACAACGTTTATGATTTCGGACGGCGTTAAAATTGCGAACGAGGGCAGGGGATACGTTTTAAAACGTCTTTTGCGCCGTGCGGCACGCCACGGAAAACTTCTCGGCATAAACGAGCCGTTTTTGTATAAGGTTTGCGATACGGTTATTGAAGAAAACAAGAGCGCATATCCCGAACTTGTGAGCAAAAAAGACTACATCAAGAAAACAATCGAGCTTGAAGAAATCAGCTTTGCGCGCACGGTTGACGAGGGTATGGCAATTCTTGACACATACACCGCGGAACTTAAAGAAAAGGGCGAGGATACACTCTCGGGCGAGAAAG
This sequence comes from Qingrenia yutianensis, assembly GCF_014385105.1. NCBI lineage: Bacteria > Bacillati > Bacillota > Clostridia > Eubacteriales > Oscillospiraceae > Qingrenia > Qingrenia yutianensis. The sequence goes on from NZ_JACRTE010000001.1 coordinate 11,871, forward strand.
CGTTTAAGCTTTCGGATACCTATGGTTTCCCGATTGACCTCACCGTTGAAATTCTGGAAGAGGGCGGATTTAAGGTTGACGTTGACGGCTTTAACAAAAATGTCGAAATTCAGCGTACACGTTCGCGCGACGCTATAAAAGACGCCGACGTTTTGGGTTGGAAAGACGAACTTTTGGAGAAATTCGCAACGCTTCCCAAGCCGGAATTTGTGGGCTATGAAACACTTGAGTGTGACGCTGAAGTTTTGGGAATTTTCAAAGACAATGACTTTGTTGACAGTGCGTCCGCCGGCGACAGCGTAACCGTTGTTGTATCAAAAACACCGTTCTACGGCGAGGGCGGAGGACAGGTCGGCGACACAGGCGTTATCACAACCGAAAACGGCAGTATAGAAGTTGTTGACGCGAAAAAACTGCGTGACGGAAGAATTATTCTTGCGTGCAAGGTTTCCGAGGGCAACGTTTTAAAAGGCGAAAATTGCCATTGCACGGTTGACAAAGCGCGCAGAAAGAGCATTGCGGCAAACCACTCCGCAACGCATCTTTTGCAGGAGGCGCTCCGTGAGGTTGTGGGTGACCACGTTGAACAGGCAGGTTCATATGTAAACGACGAAAGATTGCGTTTCGATTTCTCGCATTATGAGGCGGTTAAACCCGAAGAACTCGAAAAAGTTGAGAAAATCGTAAACGAGAAAATATTTGAGGCACTTGACATCACCTGTGCCGAAATGCCGGTTGAAGAGGCTAAAAAACTCGGCGCTATGGCGCTTTTCGGCGAGAAATACGGCAATATTGTCCGTGTTGTAAAAATGGGAGATTTCAGCGTTGAATTCTGCGGAGGAACGCACGCGAAAAACACTGCCGATATAGGTATTTTCAAGATTTTGTCCGAGTCGGGCATTGCGGCAGGCACAAGACGTATCGAGGCGGCAACGTCGCTCGGCGTGCTTAAGTATCTTGAGGAAAAAGAGCATATCATAAACGAAACCGCGAAAGCGTTAAAATCCAATCCGTCGGAAATCGCGCACAAGGCGGCGGCGGTTACCGAAGAACTTAAACAGACCAAAAATGAGCTTTCAAAACTCAAAGCGGAAATGGCAAAAAGCGGTGCGGACGACCTCGTTAAAAACGCGGTTGAAAAAGACGGCATAAAAATCGTCAGCGCGGTGCTTGAAGATGTTGACATCGACGCTATGCGCACAATGGGCGATAATATCAAATCGCAAATCGGCGACGGCGCGGCGGTGCTTGCGTCAAGCACGGGCGATAAGGTAACGCTCTTTGTAACCGCGACAAAATCGGCGGTTGCGCGCGGTATGCACTGCGGAAATATCGTAAAAGAGGCGGCGGTAATCGTCGGCGGACGAGGCGGCGGACGTCCCGATTTTGCACAGGCAGGCGGCAAGGACAAAGCGAATATCGCAAAAGCCGTTGAAAAAGCGGTTGAAATTGCACTCGGTCAGATAAAATAATTTTTATAAAATTCGGCATCGGAAAGGTGATTTTCAATGCCGAAAACATAAAATTTTGCTGTAAAGGAGGTTTTCAAAAATGAGTGATTGTCTTTTTTGCAAAATTATAAACAAGGAAATTCCGTCCGAAATTGTGTATGAGGACGAGTTTGTGCTTGCGTTCAAGGACATTTCTCCCCAGGCGCCCGCGCACGTTCTCATAATACCGAAAACGCACATTGCGTCGGCAATGGAATTAAACGAGCAGAACGCTGAAATCGTTTCAAAAGTATTTTTAGCGGCAGGCAAAATCGCAAAACAGCTCGGCATCGACAAAAACGGCTTCCGCATTGTTAACAACTGCGGTGAGGACGGCGGTCAGACTGTCGGACATTTGCATTTCCATATGCTCGGCGGACGTAATCTCGGCTGGCCTCCGGGCTGATAAAAGCTAATATTAAAAAAAGCTTGACATACGCGCCTAAAGCGTGTATAATTAGTATGTATAATTTTTGTCTAATCCCACATATGAAGTGTTAAAACACAGATGATGTAGCGGAGGGAGGGGATTTTGTGTCGGAAATTAGAATTAAAGAAAACGAGTCTTTGGACAGTGCTCTTCGCAGATTTAAACGTCAGTGCGCTAAAGCAGGAGTTTTATCGGAAATCCGTAAAAGGGAACATTACGAAAAACCAAGTGTAAAGCGTAAAAAGAAATCTGAAGCTGCAAGAAAGAGATCTTTCAGATAAGACAATTTTAACTTTATTATAAAAAGGAGGGTTTATGTTGGCACTTAAAGAAAAGCTGATGGAAGATTTAAAACTCTCTATGAAAGATAAGGATACCGTTAGAAAAAATACGGTACAAAGCGTCAGAGCTGCAATAAAGCAGGTCGAGGTCGATAACAGAGTCGAGCTTTCGGACGACGATATTATCGGCGTTATAGCAAAAGAAGCTAAAAAAAGAAAAGACGTTTTGCCCGAATATGAAAAAAGCGGCAGAACCGATTTGATAGACGAGCTTAAAAGAGAAATTGAAATTTTGATGGGATATTTACCTTCCCAGTTGTCAAAAGAGGAATTAGGCGAAATTGTAAAAAATGCCATAGCGGAAGTTGGCGCATCGTCAATGAAAGATATGGGCAAAATTATGGCGAACGTTATGCCGAAAATCAAAGGCAGAGCGGACGGCGGTATGGTTAATGCCATAGCGAAAGAACTATTAAATTAGTTTAAAAATTAAGCTATCTTGCTTTTTATCCGCAAGATAGCTTTTTTGATTTTTATGTGAATTTTTGATTTTGCAAAATATAAAACGGCAGATATATTCTGCCGTTTTTTGTGCTTATTTTATCAGTGAAAATGCAAATATGGCAATTCCGAGCACAACCAATATAACACCCGTCATTCGGTTGAGCATTTTTGCGTCGGCTTTGTTTGCGATAACCGCGGCAATTCTTGCCCATACAAACGTAAAAATTATGCAGAGCGCAAGGAGCATAAAATCGGGCGCACCGCCTATTGCAAAGTGCGAAACCGAACCTGTCAGCGCGGTAAAAGTCATAATAAATACGCTTGTGCCGACCGCGGTTTTAAGCTCGTATCCGAGCATACTTGTCAAAAGCAAAAGCATCATCATTCCGCCGCCTGCACCGATAAATCCGCAGATAAATCCGACAAACGCACCGCATACTGCCGACTGAACAAACCTCTTTTTCGCGGAAATTTTGTCCATTGCCTCTTTTGTTGTCATAACAGGGCGGACAATGAATTTCACGCCGAGAAGAAACGTCATAAAAACGGAGAAATTCCCCATAGTTGCAGACGGCACGAGGCTTGATACGTAACTTCCGATAACGGTGAACAAAAGCACGCTTGCCATCATCACAACGCCGTTTTTAATGTCTAGATTTTTGCTTTTTCCGTAGGTGTATGCCGAAACCGCGCTTGCCAGAACGTCCGACGCGAGCGCAATTCCGACCGCCATATAAGGCTCTGTTCCGAGAAATGTCACAAGCATAGGCGTTATAACCGCCGCCGCGCTCATTCCTGCAAATCCCGTGCCGAGTCCTGCGCCCATTCCGGCGAAAAAGCACACGATTATACTTACTAAATATGTCATAATTTCACCTTCTATTTGATTTTCGTGATGTCGTACGGCGTTGTCTGATATACATAATAGTTGAGCCAGTTTGTAAAAAGCAGATTTGCGTGCGCTCTCCAGCGCATAACGGGTGCATTTTTTGGGTTGTCGTTAGGATAATAATTTTTGGGCACGTCAATATTTAACCCTTTTTCAATATCGCGCATATATTCCTCGTGCAGAGTAAGACGGTCGTATTCCGAGTGTCCCGTGACAAAAATTTTCTTTTTGTCTTTTGACGTGACGATATAAATTCCGGCATCGTCCGACTCCGCCGTAATCTGAAGGTCGCTTACCTTTTTAATGTCTTCTTTTGAAACGGTGGTGTAGCGCGAATGAGGTGCATAAAAAACGTCGTCAAAACCGCGCACAAGCATAGCTTTTTTGCGCACGACTCTGTGTTCGAAAACGCCGGAAAGCTTTTTATCAAGCGGAATTTTAGGTATTCCGAAATGATAGTAAAGCCCCGCCTGCGCCGCCCAGCAGATGTGCAGTGTGCTTGTGACGTTTGTGTTTGACCATTCCATAATTTTTTTCAGTTCGTCCCAGTAATCGACGTCCTCAAACTCCATTTTTTCAACCGGCGCGCCGGTGATTATCATACCGTCGTATTTTTGGTCTTTAATCATTTCAAAATCCTTGTAAAACGACGAAAGATGCGCCGACGGCGTGTTTTTTGAGTTGTGCGTCGCGGTGTTTATAAAATCAAATTCAACCTGAAGCGGTGAGTTTCCCAAAAGGCGCAAAAGCTGTGTTTCGGTTGTGATTTTCGTAGGCATAAGGTTTACAAGTGCAATTTTAAGCGGACGTATATCCTGCGTTATCGCCCTTTTTTCGGTCATTACAAATATGTTTTCGCTGTTTAATATTTTGTTTGCAGGCAAAGAACCGGGTATTTTAATCGGCATTTTTATCGCCCCTTTTTGATGTGTAAGATGTAATTTTAAGGCAATTATATCAAATTATCGCTTTGTTTGCAACTTTATTTTAAGTTTTCACATAATTTTCAAAATTTTTGAGGATAATAACTAAAAAACAAAAAGGAAAATTTATCTATGCTTGAACTTTTTAATGAAAATAATCAGGATGACGGAAACAAAAACGACAGCGGCGACAGCATAAAAGAATACGGCACGTCTACCATAAAGACCGAGCGCGGAAACATTCACTGCCTCACCATAATAGGGCAGATAGAAGGGCATATGCTTTTGCCTCCTCAAAACAAAAGCACAAAATACGAGCATATTCTGCCGCAGCTTGTTTATGTTGAAGAAACCGCGGACATTGACGGTATGCTGATGCTTTTAAACACCGTCGGCGGTGACGTTGAGGCAGGTCTTGCCATTGCCGAGATGATTTCGTCGATGACAAAGCCTACCGTTTCGCTTGTTCTCGGAGGCGGTCACAGCATAGGCGTTCCGCTTGCGGTGTCGGCAGACTATTCGTTTATCGCGCGGTCGGCCACAATGACTGTGCACCCCATACGCACAAACGGACTTGTTATCGGCGTTCCGCAGTCGTTTGAATATTTATGGAAAATTCAGGAGCGCATAACCGATTTTGTCGAGAGAAATTCAAACATCTCGCACGACGAGTTTACAAAGCTTCTTTTAAACAATGACGACATTGCAAATGACGTCGGAACGGTGCTTTTCGGCAAAGACGCGGCGGAATGCGGTCTTATAAACGAAGTCGGCGGACTGTCGGACGCGATAGACAAGCTTTATTCGCTTATCGAAAAGGGTAAAAAAGATACGGACAAGCACTAATATTAAACTTTTTTGTCACATACCCAATTAAAAAATTGACAAAACTTTCTTTGCGTGGTATTATTTTATTAAACTGATAAAAGGGGGATTTTAAATGACATATACCGAAAGATATCAAAAATGGTTAAACTCACCGAAAATTGATGAAGAAACAAGAAAAGAGCTCGTTGCCATAAAAGACGACGACAACGAAATTAAGGAAAGATTTATAAAAGATTTGGAATTCGGAACGGGCGGACTCCGCGGAATTATCGGCGCAGGCGACAACCGAATGAATATATATACCGTTAAAAAAGCGACACAGGGACTTTGCGAGGACATTAAAAACAAAGGCGAAGAATATATGAAACGCGGAGTTGTTATCGCGTACGATTCGCGCCATAAGTCGGACGAATTTGCAAAAGAGAGTGCGCTCACGCTTGCGGCAAACGGAATTAAAGCATACCTTTTTGAGTCGCTCCGTCCCACACCTGTGCTTTCGTTTGCGGTAAGATACAAAAAAGCGGCGGCAGGAATTGTTGTAACCGCGAGCCACAACCCGAAAGAATACAACGGATACAAGGCATATGGTGAGGACGGCGGTCAGCTTCCTCCCGAAAGCTCGGACTACGTTATTTCGATTATCGACAAGCTTGATATTTTTGACGACGTTTTGACAACCGACTACGACAAGGCGGTAAAAGACGGTCTTATCGAGATAATCGGAGAGGACGTTGACTCGGCATATCTTGCGGCAGTAAAAGAACAGTCTGTTAACGAAGAGGCGGCAAAAAGCCTGGGCGATGATTTTAAACTTGTTTACACGCCTTTCCACGGCGCGGGAAATATCCCCGTAAGACGTATTCTCGATATGACGGGTGTTAAAAACGTTTATGTTGTTAAAGAACAGGAAATGCCCGACGGCGATTTCCCGACGCTTAAATCTCCCAACCCCGAAGAAAACGAGGGATTTAAGCTTGCGATTGAGCTTGCAAAAAAAGTTGACGCGGACGTTATTATCGCGACCGACCCCGACAGCGACAGGGTAGGTGTTACCGTTAAAGATAAAAAAGGCAATTACATCACGCTCACGGGCAACCAGACAGGTATTCTTCTTTGCGAATTTATCCTCCGCAACAGAAAGCTCAAAGGCACTCTGCCCAAAAACGGCGCGGTTATAAAAACAATCGTTACCACCGATATGGTTTATCCCATTGCGGACAACTATAAAACAACCGTTTTTGACGTTTTGACGGGATTTAAGTTTATCGGCGAAAAGATTAAGGAATTTGAAAAAACAGGCAGTAACGAGTATATTTTCGGTTTTGAGGAAAGCTACGGCTACCTTGCCGGAACGTATGCGCGCGACAAAGACGCGGTTGTTGCGTCAATGCTTATAGCGCAGATGGCGGCGGACTACAAAACAAAGGGCAAAACACTTTATGAAGGTCTTATGTCACTTTACGAAAAATACGGCTATCATAAGGATTTACTGCATAATGTTGTGCTCAAAGGTCTTGACGGCGCGGAAAAAATTAAGGCTATTATGGCTGAAATAAGAGAAAATCCACCCAAAGAAATAGACGGTCATAAGGTTACAAAAGTTTTGGATGTTCTGAAGGGCACCGAAACCGACGTTTTGACAGGCGCGGTTACAAAATCGGAGCTTCCCAAATCAAATGTTTTGAAATTCTTCCTCGACGACAAATCGTGGTTTGCGGCGCGTCCGTCGGGTACGGAGCCGAAAATTAAGTTCTATTTCGGTGTAACGGCTGACAGCGAGGACGGCGCGGATAAGAAAATCACGGCACTGCGCGACGCGGTTGTTGAAATGATAAAATAAAAAAATTAAAAGGTGAGGATTTAGCCCCAATCCGATAAGGAAACATTGGTTTTGAAATCTGTATTTTAAGTTTATACTTCGGCAAAAAGACACCGTATACGTCAGTATTACGGTGTCTTTTTTTCTTGTCTAAAGCTTAAACTGCAATTTTCAAAACTGCTTTGCACCCTGAAAACAAAATTTTTTGATGAAGTTCAAGGCGAAAAAGCGAGCAATCCTGTCGGATTTCGAGCCTTTTTTAACGCAGAAATTCGTAAAAAAGATGTTTGTCAGGGCAATGATTCCTTGTCGGGCCGGGGCTTTTTCCTCACCTTTTTTGTAAGTTTATTTTCCGAGTATTTTTTTAAATCTTTCAAAAGCGCTGTCCCAATCGGCCGTATGATTAGGCTCGTAATGCTTTAGTGGGAACGAATTTGCGATAATTTTTCTCGCCTCGGCAATGTCTTTTATCTCGCCGGCGCTGATAAGACACATTGCAATGTTTCCGAGTGCCGTCGCCTCAACGGGGCCTGCATCAACGCAGATATTGCACGCGTCCGCGGTCATTGCGCAAAGGAACGGGTCTTTTGTTCCGCCGCCGACAATGTTGATTTTTTCAAATTTTTTGCCCGTTATTTTTTCAAGATTGATAAGCGAATATTTATATTTAAGCGCAAGGCTTTCGTATATACAGCGTACCGTTTCGCCGATTGTTTCGGGTGCGCGCTGACCTGTTTTTTCGCAGTATTCGCGTATTCTTTTCGGAATGTCGCCCGGTTTTCCGAATTCGGGATAATCGGGGTCGATAAAACACTTAAACGGCTCGGATTTTCTTGCGAGCGCTTCAAGGTCTGCAAAGCTTAAATCCTTGCCTTCTTTTATATATGTTCTTCGCGACTCCTGAATAAGCCACAAGCCCATAATGTTGGTCAAAAATCTTATTTTTCCGCCGCAGCCGCCTTCATTTGTATATGATGAAAGATAGCCCTCTTCGGTGATGTTCGGCTCGTCAAGCTCGGTGCCGAAAAGCGACCAAGTTCCGCAGCTGATGTAAACGAAATCTTTTTTGTCGGACGGAACGGAAACGACCGCCGACGCGGTGTCGTGAGAGCCTACTGCGATAACGTCGGCTTTTTTAACCTTGAGTTCTTCACAAACCTTGTCCGAAAGCTCGCCGAGTTTTTTGCCCGGCATAATGATGTCGCAAAAAATATCGGTGTTAATTCCGAATTTTTTCAAAAGGTCAAAATCCCACTTTTTTGTATGCGGTTCAAGCATCTGCGAGGTTGATGCGATGGTGTATTCGTTTTTCGCAACGCCCGTGAGAAAATAATTCAAAAGGTCGGGCATAAACAAAAAAGTTTTTGCGTTTTCAAGCACGTGATTTTTGTGATTTTTCGCGTAAACAAGCTGATAAAGTGTGTTAAAATCGAGAATTTGAATACCTGTTCTTTCGTAAATTTCCTTTGCGCTCATCGTGTCAAACGCCTCTTTTTGACCGACTGCATTGCGCGCGTCGCGGTAATGCACGGGATTTGTAAGGAGCGAGCCGTCTTTGTCCAAAAGACCGTAATCAACACCCCAAGTGTCAATTCCGATAAGGTCAAAACCGCCGTCGTTGTTCGCCTTAACAATCGCCTGTTTTATCTCGTCCAAAAGGTGCAGAACGTCCCAGAGAAAATCTCCGCCCGCCCAAACGCCGTTGTTCTGAAAACGGTGAATTTCTTTAAGCGATATTTTTCCGCCGTCAAGATGCGCGATAATTCCGCGTCCGCTCGACGCGCCGAGGTCTATTGCAAGAACTTTTTTCATAATAATTTTATCCTTTCAAAGTTGAATTTTTATAATAACCTAAAAACTGTTATCTTTGTTGCGGTCCGCACAAATTTTGCCGTTTTTGCAGTCGGTTTCGCCGTTATTCTTTTTGCAGATAAGATACAAAACCGCCGCAGTGATTAACACGATAAGCACAATTCCGATGATTATTTCGGAAAGTGCGGGGGCAAAATTTCTTCCGAACCCCATAACGCGCCCCGCGTTGTATACGCAAAATGCCGCCGCATACGCAAATGCGGTTTGATAAAGCATCATATAAACCGATTTGAGCGTGCTGTTAAATTCGCGGCGAATTGCCGCCATTGCCGCAACGCACGGCATATAAAGCAGTGTGAATATCAAAAACGAGAACGCGCAAAGCGGTGTTGTAAATACCGACGCAAGCCCTGCCTCGCCGGTGAGCATTTGAATTGTGCTTACGACCGCCTCTTTCGCAGTAAGTCCCGTCACAAGAGCAGTTGCGGCTCTCCAGTCGCCGAAACCGAGCGGTTTGAATATCGGCGCGGCAAGTCCGCCGACAAATGCGAGTATGCTTTTTGACGCGTCATCTGTCATATTAAAATGAAGGTCAAAATTCTGCAAAATCCAAATTACAACCGTTGCGCAGAAAATGATTGTAAATGCCTTCACAATGAAATCTTTCGCCTTTTCCCACATATGCAGGCATACACTTTTAAACGACGGAAAACGGTATGCCGGGAGCTCCATAACAAACGGCACGGGTTTGCCCTCGAAAAGTATGCCCTTTAAAAGCAGACAGGACAAAATTCCCATAATTATGCCGAATATGTATAAAAACGTCATAACAAGCGCTTGGTGCGACTTGAAAAATGCTGATACGAAAATCGCGTAAATAGGAAGTTTTGCACTGCATGACATAAACGGCACGAGAAGGATCGTCATTTTTCTGTCTCGCTCGCTCGAAAGCGTGCGTGTTGCCATAATTGCGGGAACGGAACAGCCGAAACCGATTATAAGAGGAACGAACGAACGTCCCGAAAGTCCGATTTTCCTTAAAACTTTGTCCATAACAAACGCAACGCGCGCCATATATCCCGAATCTTCGAGGATTGACAAAAACAAAAACAGAATTACAATCGTCGGAAGAAAACTTAAGACACTTCCCACACCGGCGAAAATTCCGTCAATGATAAGCGAATGCAGAGCTTTGTTAATGTCCAGTGCATAAAGCGCATTGTCCGCCGCGGCGGTGACAAGGTCTATCACATATGAAAAGCCGTCGCTCAAAAATGCGCCGACAACACCGAAGGTAAGGTAAAATATAAGCGCCATTATACCTATAAAAATAGGAAATGCAAAAAATCTGTGCGTAAGTACCGCGTCGATTTTCACGCTGCGCGCCTGCTCTTTTGTTTGACCTGCCTTTACAACCGCTTTTTTGCAAAGATTGGTTATAAAATCGTAGCGCATATCGGCAAGCGCCGCCTCGCGGTCAGTGCCGAGGCTTGTTTCCATTTCGTGCACAACGTGATTTAAAATGTCAAGTTCGTTTTGGTTTAACCCGAGCAGTTTAATCATCGGTTCGTCGCCCTCAACAAGCTTTGTTGCGGCAAAACGAAGCGGAATATTCAATCTTTCCGCGTGGTCCTCTATAAGGTGAGCAAGCGAGTGAATTGCCCTGTGCACACTGCCTTTGCAAAAGTCGGTTTTGACGGGTTTTTGTCCGTTTTGGACCGTTTTTACGGCAACTTTCACAAGCTCGTCAATGCCGTAATTTTTGCCTGCACTTATCGGCACAACAGGCACCCCGAGCTCGTCCGACATCATTTTAACGTCGATAAATCCGCCGTTTGCCTCAATTTCGTCCATCATATTGAGTGCGATAACCATAGGTATGCCGAGCTCTATTATTTGCAGAGAAAGGTATAAATTACGCTCAATATTTGTCGCGTCGATTATGTTTATAATACCGTCGGGACGGTCGTTTATAAGAAAATCGCGCGTTACGACCTCTTCGGCAGTGTACGGCGAAATTGAGTAAATTCCCGGCAAATCGACAACGAATACATCTTTTTGTTTTTTAATAATACCCTCTTTTTTCTCAACCGTGACGCCCGGAAAGTTTCCGACATGCTGATTGCTTCCCGTAAGGCGGTTGAAAAGGGTGGTTTTTCCGCAGTTTTGATTTCCCGTAAGAGCGAAAGTAATGCTCATTTTCTGCACCAATCCTTTGTAATTTATTTTTTTATAACTTCAATTTTTTTCGCGTCTTCAAGGCGCAGAGTAAGCTCATATCCGCGTAAGCAAAGCTCTATCGGGTCGCCGAGAGGTGCGGTTTTGCGCACAAAAACCTCGGTTTTGGGGGTTAGTCCCATATCGAGCAAACGCCGTCTTAATGCGCCCTGTCCGCCCACAACCGTGATAATTCCTGAATCGCCGATTTTAAGTTTGTCGAGTGTCATAAGCTCCTCCCATGAGTCAATTTTTTCTTTGATAATGACTGCTTTTCTGTGAAATTTACTGCTTTATTATACAACAAACGACATTCTTTTGTCAATTACTATTGATTTTATGTGCAAAATATGTTATAAATTATATATGATAAATTACACTGAGATATGCAAAAACGGAGGATAAAGAATTATGAGTGCATCAAAAAAGCATAAATTTTCTTCATTTGATGTATATATTTTTATAATTCTGATTGCTTTTGAGCTTTTAATGTCGTTCACATTTTTGGGATACATACACATTCCGCCTGTTTCGGTTACGCTGGCATACATTCCTATTTTAATTGCCGCGTGCTTTCTCGGTACTGTGCAGTCAACCGTTGTAGGCGCGGTTTTCGGTTTGGCAAGTATGTATAAGTCGACTTCGTTTTATGTCTTGCCTGCCGATATGCTGTTTTCGCCGTTTTTGAGCGGAAATCCGATAGGAAGTTTAATTCTTTCGGTAGGCACGCGAACGTTTTTCGGTTTTCTTATAGGTCTTGCGTTCAGCTGGGCGAAAAAGAGCAAACGCCCGAAATTATGTATTGGTGTTGTTTCACTTATTGCGCCGACGCTCCACGCATTTTTGGTGTTAACCGCGTCGGGTATTTTCTTCCCCGACGAGCTGGGCGAATTTGTTTCGCCGTTTCTTATAATAAGCAATATTATCCTCTCAATATTCTGTGTAGGAATTGTTGAGTTTTCGTGGAGAGAATATACCGAAAAGTCGCTTAAAACCGTAAAAAGGGCGATAGATAAGTCAAGCTGCATACCGAATGTCAATTCGTCAAAACAAAAGTTTCTGATTTCGCTTTTTACTTTGTTTATCTTCGGTATGACAATCGCCGCGGCGCTTTATTTTGCGGACAGAATGTCGTTTATGCTCCGTCAGCATAACGTTGCTGTTTCGGCAGTGATAACAGGCGACCTTATCCATTTGCAGGTGCAGTTTATGATGGCTCTGTTTTCGCTCAATGTCATAAGCGTTGTTATCCTGATTTTGGGGTATCAGTACACAGCATACAAAAGTTTTATCGGCGAACTTGATGCGGTGACGAATGTTATGGGACGAAGACTGTTTTTAAACTGCTGTGAAAGAGCGCAGAGCGGCGCGGATTTGCAGACACGCGGAGAGGGCTGGTTTTTGTTCCTCGATGTTGACAATTTTAAAACGGTTAACGACACGCTGGGTCACACCGTGGGCGACGGTGTTTTGAAGAAAGTTGCATTTATTTTGAAAAATACATTCGGCGGCTTCGGAATAGTCGGACGTATGGGCGGTGACGAGTTTGCGGTTATGATAGATAAAAAAACGTTCAGCGATGAAGAAATAAAAAAACTGACGGACGGATTTTTGTCGGAAATATCGGGAATAATTGACGCACCGTTAAAGGTTAGCTGCAGTATAGGAGCGTGCAGATTTTCGTTCCCGGCGGATATTGCGGTTTTGATGAATAAGACCGATGCGTATTTGTATCGGGCAAAGGAAAAAGGACGCGCCTGCTGTGTTATAGGCTCAATGTCCGATTAGAATTTGATTAAGGCGGAGTTTATGCAAATTAAAAAGGAAGAAAAATTGAAAATTCTGATTTTTTCGATATGTTCGTTTGTTGTGATTTTTATAGGCGTTATATGCGGTTTTTCGCTTAATAACCTTAAAAACGACAGTAAAAAACTTCCCGACGAGCTGAAGAAAAACACAAATATTTTGCTTATTTTTTTGGACGAAGGCAAAAAAGAGGCAGACGGAATTTTTGCGGTGTCGTTAGACCCAAAAAATAACAAAATAGATCTTGACGATATACCGCGCACTGCAAAAACGGTGTATGACGGTGCGGATGACACATTTCGGGGCATATATTCCGAAAACGGCGCAGAGGCGCTCAAAGAGTGCGTCGGAAAAGAAAAAAATATTAAATTTGACAAATACATTTGCCTTGACAGGGATTTGCTTGAAAAAACGGTAAACACAACAGGTGATATTGCGGTTGATTTTAAAGGCGCGGTGTCGTTTTCACAAAACGGCGAGAGTTTTTCGTTTGAAAAGGGCGAGTGTTTGCTTAATCCCGTGCAGTTTGCGCTCTGTTTTGCGTATCTTTGCAGGGACGGAGCGAAAAAAGATAACAAGCCGGAATTGCTGAAATCGTTTTTCAAGCGTCTTTCCGGTGCGGATTTTGCGCCTTGGCAGCAAAAGGAATTTTTAAACATTGTAAAGCAGTCGAAAACCGACATTGCAAGTTACGATTTTGACGATTTGGCAAAGATTTTCTCGTCGATGGATAATGCCGAAATAACGGTGAAACAATAAAAAAGGCAGGACGAAAATGCCGTCCTGCCGATTTATAACTTAACAGCAGCAGTTGTCGTCATTTGAAAAAAGCAGCCAGATTACAACGATTGCACCGATTATAATCCAGATGTTGTTTCCCGAAAAAATGCCGTTGTTTCTGCAGCACGGATCGGGAGGACAAGGCGGCGGACATTTAGGTTCGCACGTATTGCAGCAATCAATCATATTATACCTCCGAAATTACCTTTAAATTACTGACAGCAGGGTGTGTTGTCCTCGCCGCAGTTTATGAACAACAAAAGAATGAGTATCAAGAACCACAATGCGGTACTGCTGTTTTCGCAGCAGCCGCCGTTACCGAAACCGAACATTAACGCGCACCTCCTTATTTTTGGAATTTTTCTGCGTTTAAATTATCAATCGCAGCAGCCGAAGAGAAGCAGGAACACCAAAATGAAAAACAACATACCGTCGTTTCCGTTAAAAAGGTTTTGGCAGCAGCCTCTTGTCATAGTCAACACCTCCAAGATTACAATTTCTGTGTTTGCTTTAGCCGGGTGGCTTAATATATACTATGTAAAATATGAAAAATGTGTGAAGATAAGGAGCGAAAAAAATGAAAGCGGTTATTTTGACAATTTCTGCAGGCGGCGGTCATAATACGGCGGCAAAAGCCATTAACGAGTGCTTTTCCGAGCGCAGTATTGAAACCGTCACAATCGATGCGTATAAGTATTTTAACAAGTATTTAAGTGACGTTGTTGAAAACGGCTATCTTTTTTCAACAAAATACGTTCCCAAGCTGTACGGCAAGTTTTACCGTATGGCGGAAAAAAAGTCGGATACCGACATAAAAATGAAAATGGGTGCGTTCGGCACAGCGCTGGTACTGCGCAAATTCGCGCGCTTTATCGCGGCGCAGAATGCCGACGTCATCATTGCAACGCACATTTTTGCGGGCGAGCTTTTGACGATACTGCGCGAAAAGGGTATCCTTGACGAAAGCGTGAAAACGGTCGGCATTGTGACGGATTTTACCGTCCACCCGTTTTGGGAGGAAACAAATCTCGATTATTATGTCACCGCGTCTGAGCTTTTGAATTATCAGATGGTTAAAAAGGGTATTCCCGAAGAAAAAATATTGCCGTTCGGTATTCCCGTTCACCCGAAATTTTCAAAGAAAATTTCAAAGCACGAGGCGAGGGGACTTCTCGGCGTGCCGAACAAGGACACTGTTTTTGTAATAGCAGGCTCTATGGGCTTCGGCGATGTTGCGCACCATATAAAAAATCTCGATAAATCGGGACACGATTTTCAGATTATCGCGGTTTGCGGAAACAACAAAAAGTTAAAAGCGCATCTTGAAAAAATGAAAGATAAAATGAACAAAGATATGTTTGTTTACGGTTTTGTGAACAATGTTGACGTTATTATGGACGCCGCCGACTGTATCGTTACAAAGCCCGGCGGACTTACCGTGTCCGAGGCGCTGGCAAAGAAAATGCACCTTATTTTGATTGACCCTATTCCCGGACAGGAAGACAGAAATTCGGAATTTCTGCTCAACTGCGGTGTTGCAATAAAGGTTTCCGAAACGTTCCCCGTTGACGAGGCGGTGCATTTGTTCTACGACAACAAAATCAAAACCGAGTATTACGACAGAATTATAGACGCGGTTGCAAAGCCCGACGCAGGTATGAAATTAGGTGAATTTGTTGAAAAGGTATGCCGTAAAGATTGATTTGCCGGCGGAGATTGAATATGTTATAACGTCGCTCGAAAAGGGTGGTTTTGAGGCTTACACCGCAGGCGGTTCGGTGCGCGATTTTCTTTTAAAACGCGCCGTTTCGGACTATGACGTTACTACAAACGCAGAGCCGTGCGATGTGCACAAAATTTTTAGAAAGTGCTTTGACACCGGGATAAAACACGGCACGGTGACAGTAATCAGCGGAAAATATCACGTTGAAATTACAACATACAGGGTTGACGGCGATTATGTGGCGCACCGAAAACCCGAAAGCGTGCATTTTTCAAAAAAACTTTCGGACGATTTGTCGCGCCGCGATTTTACGGTTAACGCGCTCGTTTACAACCCGAATGAGGGAATTTTGGATTTTTTCGGCGGAACGGACGATATTAAAAATAAAACAATCCGTGCGGTGGGCGACGGCGAAAAACGTTTTTTTGAGGACGCACTGCGGATTATCCGCGCCGTGCGTTTTGCGTGCGTTCTGGGGTTTGAAATCGAGCCGAAAACCTTTTGCGCAATGAAAAACAATGCAAAATATTTGTCCGACATAAGCTGTGAGCGTATAAGAGAGGAATTTACAAAAATTTTGTGCGCAAAAAATCTCGGTGCGCTTGCCGTATCGGCGCAAAACGGCATTTTCGACAGGATTTTCCCCGATATAAAAAGCATTGAAAATTTTGAAAAAATTTCCCGTTCGGACGGCGGTTACTGCGTTAAATGGGCGCTTTTTATTTATTATATGAACAAAAACGGCGCCGATGAAATTTTGGCAAAATATAAGTTTTCCAACGCTGAAAAACATAAAATAAAGTTTCTGATAAACTCGGCAGAAGTTAATTTTACGCAAAACCGCGCGGATATAAAGCGTTTTTTGCAAAAAGGCGATATATATTTAAATGAAACGGAAATTTTCCTTACCGCAATCGGAAAGTTTTATCCTGCCGATATAATCTCCGACATCATAAATTCGTGCGAGCCGTACAAGCTTTGTATGCTTAAAACGGACGGCGCGCAGATTAAAAATTATGCGAAAAAGAGCGAAGATACGGGGAAAATTTTGAATTATCTTTTGGATTTTGTTATAGAAAATCCGCATAATAACACAAAAGAAAGGCTGTTTGAAAAGGCGGAAAAATTTTATGATAATTAAAGCATATGCAAAAATAAATCTCGGTCTGGACGTTGTGCGAAAGCGCGCGGACGGCTATCACGACGTAAAAATGATTATGCAGACGATTGACGTTTTCGACACGCTTGACATAAAACTCGGTATTGAAAACGGCGAAAACACCGTAAGTTTGGGCGGTTTGGGTAAAATATCCGTTGTTTGCGGTGACGAAAATGTGCCGTGCGGCGAAACAAATCTTGTTTGCAAATCGGCAAAAGCATTTTTGGAATACACGGGCAAAAAAGCCGATATTTCGGTGAAAATCGAAAAAAACATTCCCGTCGGCGCGGGTCTTGCCGGCGGAAGTACCGACGCGGCAGCGGTTCTTCGCGCGTTAAACGTTTTGCTTAAAACCGATTTGTCCGATACAGAACTTATGAAAATCGCGAAAAACATCGGCGCGGACGTGCCGTTCTGCGTTGTCGGAAATACATATCTTGCCGAGGGAATAGGCGAAATTTTAACACCCGTCAAAAGCAATATTAAGTTTGATATTTTGCTTGTTAAACCGCCGTTTTCGGTGTCTACGCCGTCGGTTTACAAGTCGCTTGTGCTTGATGAAAATACAACGCATCCCGACATAGACAAAATTAAAAATGCGCTTGAGGACGGAAATGTTTCGGTAATTTATGAAAATTTAGGCAACACGCTTGAGGACGTGACGCTTAAAATGTACGGCGAAGTCGGGAAAATAAAGGAAAATTTAAAAAATCTCGGTGCGAGCGCAGTGCTTATGAGCGGTTCGGGACCGAGCGTTTTCGCAATTTTCGGCGACAGGCAAAAACTTGACGGCGCATATAAAATTATGAAAGAAAAGTACAAACAAACATATTTGACATCAACTATAAACAATGTATAAATTTTAAAAAATTGCCGATAATCATAGTGTAAATTCATTTTTCGGAGGTTATAAAATGAAAAAATTTATACCCGTTGTGATTATCGGTTTTATTATAACTATGGCGGTATCGTCATATTTCGGCAAGGTTGAGTCGGCGCTTTCAGACAATGTTTTGCGTTTGCACGTTATTGCAAACAGCGACTCCGACGCCGACCAGGAGCTGAAATTAAAGGTGCGCGACAAAATTTTGCAGTCGAGCGGAGGGGTTTTTGCAAAGGACTGCAATATTGCCGAGGCGAAAGAAACGGTTAAGGCGAATATTGCCGAAATTGAGAAAACCGCGCGTGAAACGGTTGCTGAAAACGGCTGCGATTATCCCGTGAAAGTGACGTTCGGCAAAAGCGATTTTCCCACAAAAGCATACGGAAAAGTGACGCTTCCTGCCGGAACGTATGAGGCGCTGAAAGTTGAAATAGGCGAGGCAAAAGGTAAAAACTGGTGGTGCGTTATGTTCCCTCCGCTTTGTTTTGTAGATGCAAGCAGTCCCGAAATGAGCGCCGATGCTATGGCGGTTTTGAAAGAAAACTTGACCGACGACGAATACGCGCTCGTTACAAATTCCGACAATGCAGGCGTTGAGATAAAGTTTAAGGCATACGAAATCTGGCAGAACGGCAAAAACAAAGTTAAACTTATGCTGAAATAGGGACGGCTAAAACCGTCCCTTTTAAGTGAGAAAGTATATTTAGTATTTAATACTAAATATACTTGACAAAACGATAATTATATGCTATATTGATGACTATAATAATAACAGGAGATGTTTTTATGCAGACAAGGGTGAATAATCAAACGCTCGGCGAGGAAATAGCAAATGCAATATCACACGGAATAGGCGAGCTTTTGTCCATCGCCGGCGCGGCGGTGGCGATTGTGTACGCTTGTTTTGTGAGCGACGCAATAGGCATTGTTTCGGCGTCGATATACGGCTTTTCGCTTATTCTTCTTTATGCCGTTTCGACAATTTATCATTCGCTGGCAAATAATCGGGCAAAAGCGGTTTTCAGAGTTTTGGACCATTGTTCGATTTTTGTGCTGATTTTGGGTACGGATACGCCGGTTTATCTGTCGCTTATCCGCGGTGCGCTCGGCTGGACGCTTTTCGGAATAACCGCATTTTTAACCGCGCTCGGAATTGTTCTCAACAGTATAAACATCAAAAAATTCACTAAAATTTCTATGGTTTTGTACGTTCTTATGGGCTGGCTTGTGGTTATCGCATTCGGGAAAATGCTTAAAATTGTGCCGTCCGAAGGCATTGCACTTTTGGTGAGCGGAGGAATTTGCTATACAATAGGAATTATATTCTACAAAATGAAGAAAACAAGGTTTATGCACTCGGTTTGGCACCTCTTTGTGCTTGGCGGAAGCGTGCTTCATTACTTCTTTGTTTTGTTCTATGCACTTCCGATAAAATAATTTGAAAAATATTGTAAAAAATGTTTGACAAAGCGTATGTTTTGTGTTACAATATTACGGTAACCGCATAGAATGGGTCTTAATCTGCGCATTTGCAGAACCTTATTTTTAGCGAGAAAACATAAGGAGGTGCATATTTTATGTACGCTGTTATATTAACCGGCGGAAAACAGTATAAAGTTTCGGAGGGCGACGTTGTTTTCATTGAGAAACTCGAGGCTAACGAAGGCGATACTGTTAAATTCGACAAAGTTCTTTGCGTTTCGGGCGATAACACAGTTATCGGCACACCTGTTGTTGAGGGCGCAAGCGTTGACGCAACTGTTGTGAAAAACGGCAAAGCAAAGAAAATCATTGTGTTTAAGTATAAACCCAAAAAAGGTTCTAAAACCAAACAGGGTCACAGACAGCCTTATACAAAGGTTAAAATTGAAAAAATCAATGCGTAATGACGAATATTAAAATTTATCGCGACAAAAATAAGAACATAGTTAAGGCAGAGTTTGACGGACACGCTCTTTTCTCAAACGAAAATGACATTGTGTGTGCGGCGCTTTCCGCAGTGAGCTATCTTACCGCAAACGGTATTGAAAACGTTGCAAAAGTTAATATCGGCTATGAAACGGGCGACGGATATTTATACTTTGTTCTCCCGCGCGATATTGATGAAGATAAGCGTAAAAAAGCCAATGTGCTTTTGGAAAGTATGTACTTATTTTTAACCGATTTGCAAAAACAGTATTCCGATTGTATCAGTATTTCTGATTTGGAGGTGTAACTAATGTTTAAATTAAATCTTGAATTGTTCGCTCATAAAAAAGGTGTCGGCAGCACAAAGAACGGCCGTGACAGTGAGTCCAAAAGACTCGGCGTTAAAAGAGGCGACGGTCAGTTTGTATTGTCGGGCAACATCTTGGTTAGACAGAGAGGAACTAAAATTCATCCCGGTATAAACGTTAAAAAGGGCAGTGATGACACTCTTTTTGCTGTTGTTGACGGCAAAGTTAAATTTGAAAGAGTCGGCAAAGACAAAAAGCAGGTTAGTGTTTACGAAATTGCCGAATAATGAATTTTTAGGATTTGAAGGGGTTGGTTGCTTAAAGCCAACCCTTTTATTGTTTGATATGGAATAATTTTACACCAATCGGAATTTTTAAAAAGGAGGCATTTTGTATGCTGGCAGATACGGCTACAATTTATATAGAAGCCGGAAACGGCGGAAACGGGCTTGTTTCGTTTCACAGAGAAAAATACGTTGCGGCAGGCGGTCCCGACGGCGGTGACGGCGGAAACGGCGGCGACGTTATACTGGAGGTTGACGATAAGGTGAGCACCCTTGCCGACTTCCGCTACAGAAAGCAGTATAAAGCACAGAACGGCGGTGACGGAAAAGCGGCGAGATGTTCGGGTAAAAACGGCGAAGATTTAGTTGTCACCGTGCCGATAGGAACGCTTGTAAAGGACGCAAATACCGACAGAATTATTGCCGATTTGAACAAACTCGGACAGAGAATGATTATCGCAAAAGGCGGCAGCGGCGGCTGGGGAAACAGTCACTTTGCAACGCCGACACGTCAAATTCCGCGTTTTGCAAAAAGCGGAACGGACGGCGAAAAACGCGAAATCAAACTTGAATTAAAGCTTCTTGCCGACGTCGGTCTTGTGGGATTTCCGAATGTGGGAAAATCCACGCTTTTATCTGTGGTGAGCGACGCGCGCCCCAAAATTGCAAACTATCATTTCACCACGCTCGAGCCTAATCTCGGCGTTGTAGACCTCGGCGCAGGCAACAGCTTTGTTATGGCTGACATTCCCGGAATTATCGAGGGTGCGAGCGAGGGAATAGGACTTGGACACGAATTTTTAAAACACGTTGAGCGAACAAGACTTCTCATTCACGTTGTGGACGCGTCGGGCATTGAGGGCAGAAATCCTATTGAAGATTTTGACAAAATCAACGACGAAATAAAAAAATATAATCCCAAACTTGCCGAGAAAAAACAGATTGTGGCGGCAAACAAAAAGGATATTGTTTTTGACGAAAGCATTTACAGCGGTTTTTGTGACGAAATGAAAAAACGCGGTTATGAGGTTTTTGAAATTTCGGCGGCAACAAAGCTTAACGTGGACAAGCTTTTGAAATACACATCGGGACTTTTGGACACAATCCCGATGCCGATACTTGCCGAGGACGACTCGGACGAAGAAAAAATCATAAAATTTGAAGAGGACGAGCCGTTCACCGTGCGCCGTGAAAACGATACCTTTATCGTGGAGGGCGAATGGGTGAAACGTCTTATCGGATCAACAAATTTTGCCGACAACGAATCTTTGCAGTATTTCCAGCGCTCTCTGCGCAAGAAAGGCGTTATAAAAGCGCTTGAGGCAAAGGGTATAAACGAGGGAAATCCCGTGAAAATTTACGACATTGAATTTGATTATGTAAGATAATATATCTTGACATAAGGTGTCGGAATTTAGTATAATATAATTTGCAGTATTTTGTATTTGATGTTTGAGGAGATTAACTTAATGATAACAAGCAAGCAGAGGGCATATTTACGCGGACTTGCAAACAAAATTACGCCTATTTTCCAAATCGGCAAGGGCGGAATTAACGAAAATATGCTGAAACAGGTTGACGATGCGCTGGAAAAGCGCGAGCTTATAAAATTTCACGTTTTGGAAAATTCTTTAATGGATACGCGTGAGGCGTGCGGTGAAATTGCTGACGCGCTCGGCGCAGAACCCGTTATTGTGATAGGCTCGAAATTCGTTTTATACCGCGAGTCGAAAGACTATAAAGAAATTATTTTGCCAAGATAGGCGTCGGGAAGGGTATAAATGGCTGAAAAAATTGGAATTATGGGCGGAACGTTTGATCCCGTGCATATCGGTCATATGGTTATGGCATCGTTTGCTGCGGACGAATTTTGTCTTGACAGGGTGATTTTCGTTCCGAACGGAAATCCTCCGCACAAAAAAGCATTCGGCGATAAAATGTACCGTTTCGATATGACGTGCCTTGCGGTGTCGGGTGACAAACGCTTTTCGGTCAGCGACTTTGAAATTTCAAAGAAAGGCTATTCCTATGCCGTCGATACGGTTTCGCATTTTGCCGAAAACGGCGATAAGATTTACTTTATAATCGGCGCGGATTCTTTTTACGATCTTGTGTCCTGGTACGATTTTGAAAATCTTGTAAAAAAATGCGCATTTATCGCCTTTGACCGCAAAAGTTCGGGCGGTAAAAACATAAAACACGAAAATATTGTTTCTGATATTGAGAATTTCAACAAAAAATACGGTGCAGAGGTTTATTACGCGAAAATGCCGTTTATAGATGTTTCGTCCACGATGATAAGACAGCGCGTTTCAGAGGGAAAAAGCATAAAATACTTAACGTGCGAAAGCGTGGAAAAATATATTTATCAACATAATCTTTACAGTGAAAAGGAAGAATAAACATATGGATATAAACTCAATACGGACAAAGCTTCAGAGTATGCTTTTGGAAAAACGCTTCAATCATTCGCTGATGGTGTGCGAAACGGCGAAAGAGCTTGCGAGAATGTACGGCGCAGATGAAAAAAAAGCCGAAATTGCAGGACTTTTGCACGACTGCGCGAAAAACTTTTCAAAAGACGAAATGTTTTCACTGTGCGAAAAATATGCCATTAAGCTGGACGAGGTGACAAAAAAACAGGTCGGCTTAATCCACGCGTTTCTCGGCGCGGAGGTTGCAAAAGATTTGTTCGGCATTGATGATGACGAAATATACGACGCAATTTTCTATCACACTGTCGGGAAACCCGATATGAGTCTGCTTACCAAGATTATATACATAGCGGACGCAATCGAGCCTCTCCGAAATTACGACGGTGTGGAGCATTTGAGAGAACTTGCGCACTCTGACCTTGACAAAGCGCTGGTTTATCAGATTGACATAACCATAAAATCGGTACTCAAAAAAGGCTCGCTTCTTCACCTTAACACTGTTGATACGAGAAATTATTATTTAAGCAGGTGATTTTGATTGTCTAAATCGATAAAAACATACTGGAAAAATACGCTGTCGTTCACACTCATTCTTGCGCTTATCGCAACGGGCGGTTTCGGATTTTTCTGGTCTAAAATGATATACGGTGTCCGCGCAAGCGGCAAAAACAATCTTACAAACGAAAATATTTGCGTAAATTCACTTATTCTGGGCGTTGACAAAGAGGGTTACAGAACGGACGTTATAATTTTTGCCCAGCTTAATCTGGCGAACAATACGCTCAATATGATACAAATTCCGCGCGACACTTATGTCGCAACCAACAAGCTTGACCACAAAATCAACTCCTCCTACATTTCGTTTACAAACGGCAAGATTACGCCGAAAGTTGAGAACGTTTACAACTCGGTTGAGGAGGTTTTGGGACTTAAAGCGGACAATTACATTCTTGTTGACATAAACGGTTTCAGAAACATAATCGACGCAATCGGCGGTGTTGAGTTTGACGTTCCGATAAGAATGTTTTATAACGACCCCGAGCAGAATTTGCATATCGACCTTCAAAAGGGAAAACAGCTTTTGAACGGCAAAAAAGCGGAAATGCTGGTTCGTTTCAGACAGAACGACGACCATACGGGTTATCCGCGCGCCGACCTTGACCGAAACGAAGTGCAGAGAAAGTTTATCTATGCGGTTATCGACAAGGTTTTTGACATAACGAATTTCTCGAAATTGCCCGAACTTGTCGCAAGTGTTACGTCGAGCGTTAAAACGAGCTTTGACAGTAACAAAATTTTGCAGTATTCCACAATCGCGCTGTCCGTTCCGCGCGAAAACATAAATATTATGGGTATTGAGGGCGTTGCGGAAAACCGCCCGTACGGCTCGTATTTTGTGGCTAACAAGACGCTCAACAAAGAACTTGTGAGCAAGTATTTTATAGACGGTTCGGACTCGGCTTTGAGCGGTGTTGAGGTTTCAAGACGAAATCTTCTTATGTCGGACGATGCGGAAAACACCGAACAGGTGGATATGACGCTTTCCGACGCAAGCTTTATTGAGAAAAAACTTGCAACTGTTGAAATTATAGACGGTTCAAACGGCAAAAAAGACGCATCAAGCATAAAATCCGCTCTTGAAAGCAAGGGATACCGCGTGAGGGATGTTCATTCGACAGGCAGTGTCAAATACAGCGAAACGAAAGTCATTGCTAAAAAATCGTCCAAAAACGTTAATACCGTCTGCAAAATCATAGGCGAGGAAAAATTTGTTGTAAATGAGTCCAAAACGGACGGTGCGGATATTTTAATCGTGCTCGGCTCATAAAAAATTACCGGGTGCACAAAATTACGGAAGGAAGAAAATATGGAGTCAAAAGAATTGATGCTTAAAGCCGTTACAATTTTGGACGGCAAAAAGGCAAGAAATATAAAAGTTTTAAACATTTCGCCCCTTACCACCATTGCAGATTATTTCGTGGTATGTTCGGGCGGTTCCACAACGCAGATAAAGGCGCTTTCCGACGCTTTGGAGGAGGAGCTTGAAAAAATAAGTGTTCACTTTATCGGCAAAGAGGGATTTAACTCGGCAAATTGGATTTTGATGGATTACGGCAGTGTGGTTATTCACATTTTCTCCGAGGAAATGCGTGAATTTTATTCAATCGAGCATCTTTGGTCGGACGCAGAAGAAGTTGACATTTCGCCGTATATCATTGATGAAAACTAATTCTTATTTAAGAAGGGAATGACATAAAAATGCAGTACAATGCTTCTGAAATTGAGAAAAAATGGCAAAAAATCTGGGACGAAAACGAAACCTACAAGGCAGGCACCGATATGTCCAAGCCAAAGTTTTACGGTCTTGTTGAATTTCCTTATCCGTCGGGACACGGACTTCACGTCGGCCACCCGCGCGGATACACCGCGATTGATATAATCTGCCGTAAAAAACGTATGGAGGGTTATAACGTCCTTTTCCCGATGGGCTGGGACGCTTTCGGACTTCCCACCGAGAACTATGCCATTAAAAATAAAATCCACCCGAAAATCGTTACCGAAAACAATATTGCAAACTTTAAGCGTCAGCTTAAAATGCTTGGTTTTTCGTTCGACTGGTCGAAAGAAGTTAACACCACCGACCCGAATTATTACAAATGGACGCAGTGGATTTTTCTTCAGCTTTTCAAGCACGGTCTTGCATATAAAACAAAAATGCCTATCAACTACTGCACAGGCTGTAAGGTAGGTCTTGCAAACGAGGAGGTTGTAAACGGCGTTTGCGAAAGATGCGGAAGTGAGGTTATCCAGAAAGAAAAAAGCCAGTGGATGCTCAAAATCACCGAGTATGCACAGCGCCTTATCGACGATTTGGACGGCCTTGATTATATAGAAAAGGTTAAAATTCAGCAGAAAAACTGGATCGGACGTTCCGAGGGCGCGGAGGTTGATTTTGCAATCGACGGCTGCGACGACAAAATAAGAGTTTACACCACACGCTGTGATACTTTGTTCGGCGCTACATATATGGTTTTGTCGCCAGAACACCCGTATATTGAAAAATATAAAGACAAAATTAAAAATATGGACGCTGTTAAAGAATATCAAGCTGCGGCGGCGAAAAAGTCGGAATTTGAAAGATGTGAGCTTGTTAAGGAAAAAACGGGCGTCTGCCTTGAGGGTCTTGAGGCAATAAACCCCGTAAACGGCAAAAAAATCCCGATTTGGATTTCGGACTATGTTCTCGTAACATACGGAACGGGCGCTATTATGGCTGTTCCGGCGCACGACGAGCGTGACTGGGAGTTTGCGAAAAAATTCGGTCTGCCCATTATCGAGGTTGTTTCGGGCGGTGAGGACGTTCAGAAAGCGGCGTTTACCGACGTTGCGGACGGCGTTTTGGTTAACTCCGGATTTTTGACGGGAAAACGCGTTAAAGACGCTATTTCCGCTATGATAGATTACCTTGAAGAAAAAGGGATAGGAAAGCGCAAGGTTAACTACAAGCTCCGCGACTGGGTATTTTCGCGCCAGAGATACTGGGGTGAGCCTATTCCGCTCGTTCACTGCGACGATTGCGGCTGGGTGCCTATCCCCGAAGATGAACTTCCGTTAAAGCTTCCCGAAATGAAAGATTTCGAGCCGGGCGAAAACGGCGAATCTCCGCTTAACAAGGCAGAGGATTGGAAAAACACCGTATGCCCGAAATGCGGTAAAAAAGCAGTGCGTGAAACCGACACAATGCCCCAGTGGGCAGGTTCGTCGTGGTATTTCTTAAGATATATCGACCCTGCGAACAACGATGTTTTGGCAGGAAAAGAGCTTTTAAAATACTGGCTTCCCGTCGATTGGTACAACGGCGGTATGGAGCATACGACACTGCATCTTCTCTATTCGAGATTTTGGCATAAATTCCTTTACGATATCGGTGCTGTTCCCACAAAAGAGCCGTATCAGAAAAGAACGTCGCACGGTATGATTTTGGGCGAGAACAACGAGAAAATGTCCAAATCGCGCGGAAACGTCGTAAATCCCGACGATATTGTAAACGAATTCGGCGCGGACACATTCAGAACTTATGAAATGTTCATAGGCGCATTTGACCAGTCAACACCGTGGTCACAGCAGGGCGTAAGGGGCTGCCGAAAATTCCTTGAAAGAGTATGGAATTTGCAGGATATTATGACAGACGGCGGTATCCGCCCCGAAAATGAAAGCCTTGTTCACAAAATGATTAAAAAGGTTACCGAGGACATTGACAGAATGAAATTTAACACCGCCATTGCAGCTATGATGAGTTTTATCAATGAGATGTACGCGCAGGGCAGTGTTACAAAGGGCGAACTTTCGGTGCTTTTACAGCTTTTGAACCCCACTGCACCGCATATCACCGAGGAAATGTGGTCGCTTATCGGCAATGAAAAAACCATTGACGAAACAAAATGGCCTGTTTATGACGAGGCGAAAACGGTGGACAGCGAAGTTGAAATTGTTTTGCAGATAAACGGCAAAATTAAAGAAAAAATTACTGTTGCGGCTAATCTTTCCGATGACGAAATCAAAGCTAAAGCGCTTGAAAACGACGTTATAAAAGTCTTTACCGACGGTAAAACTATCGTAAAAGTTATTGTTGTAAAAGGAAAGCTTGTAAATATTGTTGTTAAATAGATTTGCGTTTTGGGTAAAATAAATACGGAGGGTGGAGTATGTTTAAAAAAGTTTTGCTCATCTTGGGTTTATGCTTGGCACTCGCTTTTTCAAACGTGTTTGCCGTCTCAGACACCGATGTGCCTATACTTTTGTATCACAACATCGCGGAAAACTACAATGCAGAGGACAATCTTCTGCACATCACGCCCGAACGGTTTAAAGAGCATATGCAGGCGCTCAATAATGCGGGATATACGTCAATTTCGTACAAGGACTATCAAAATTACGTCAAAGGACTCGGCGAAATTCCCGAAAAGAGCATTATCGTTGCTTTTGACGACGGCTATTTGAGCAACTACACATACGCGTTTCCGATTTTAAAGGAATTCGGTATGAAAGCGGCAATTTTTATCGTCACGGGTTCGGTAGACAACGACAAAACGGTTTATCCGCACTTCGGATATGCACAGGCTAAGGAAATGCTTGACTCGGGACTTATCGAAATAGGCAGTCACACACATTCGCACCGAAGCTTTAAAGACCTTTCGTATGAAGAAACGGTTACCGAGCTTAGAAAATCCAAATATCTTATCGAACAGAATTTGGGAATAAACTGCAATCTTTTGGCATATCCGTACGGTTTTGACAACGACTGGACGACAAACGAGGCGATAAAAGCAGGCTACGAGGTTGTAAATATCGTGGGCGATACCGGCACAAACCGCCGTTCCGACGGGCTTTACACGCTCAAACGTCTTACCGTTTCGGGGCATCTTACTCCCGACGAGCTTATCGCTATGATAGAAGAAAACAGAGCAAAATAACAAAAATCCGAAAACAGGTTTTCGCTTGTTTTCGGATTTTTTTAAATTCGGATTTTTTAAATTTTAAGCTTTCGGCAGAAACAGATTTAATCCCGTTTCCTCGTCGTGAAATCTTTTTAATTTGCACGGCAGAGATTTTATGAAAATTTCAGCCGTTGCGCATATTTTGCACTCGTTAAGATGTCCGCCGAAAGTTTTCAATTCGCTGTCGGCAAAGTTTATGTGCAGGTGAAGATAGGGTTTTTTGTCTTTTGTTGTTATGTTTCCGAGAAGTGAGGTAATTTCAAAATCGCCCTCAAACGTTTTTTTGAAATACTCCTTTTTTTCAACGCTGTAAAGTCCGACGGTGATTTTATCCGCCGCGCCTATTCCTTCAACCGTTGCGGCGGTGATTTTGAGCTTTTCGCAAAGTTTTTCGAGCTCTGAGAGTACTTCTTCTCCGCGTTTAATTCGTACAACAACGGTGTCGTCACAAACAAAATATTCCATAATTACACTCCCTTTTTAAACGTATACTATATAATAAAATTATACTCTTATTTTTTTATTTTGTCCAGTATAAATGCAAAAACAATGTCAATAATTAAAAATATAAAATATTTTTTGAAAAAACTCTTTTCAAACACGGAAATTTGTGGTATAATATAACTAATTTATTTTGAACGGACGAAAAACATCTTTGAGTTTAGCTGAAAATTAAACTTACATAGCACGAAATGCTATCAAAAAATGTTGTACGGAAAAATAACTTAATACATTAAAAACCAACGGGGCTTGAACGGAAAATAAGCCTTTGTGTTTTTGCGTGTTTTTAAACTTTTTAATACGGAGGTATGTTTATGGCAAGAAAATCAAAACTTAAAATTATACCGCTCGGCGGACTTAACGAAATCGGAAAAAATATGACCGTTTTTGAATACGGAAACGATATTGTTGTGCTTGACTGCGGAATGGCTTTTCCCGACGAGGAAATGCCCGGAATTGACTTTGTAATTCCCGATTTTTCGTATCTTACAAAGCATAAGGACAAGGTGCGTGCAGTGGTTTTAACCCACGGTCACGAGGACCATATCGGCGCCCTGCCGTTCTTTTTAAGCGAAATCAACGTTCCTGTTTACGGAACGAATTTAACGCTCGGAATTGTTCAAAATAAATTGAAAGAACACAATCTTTTGTCGAAAGTTAAGCTGAACAGAATTTCGGCAGGCGACGTTATAAAAATCGGCTGCTTCACATTTGAGGCAATACGCTCCAACCACTCCATTGCGGACGCTGTTGCGTATGCAATCAAAACACCGGTCGGAACAATCGTTCACACGGGCGACTTTAAAATCGACACAACGCCTATCGAGGGCAGAATGATAGACCTTGCGCGCCTCGGCGAGCTTGGCAACGAGGGTGTTTTGGCGCTTATGAGCGACAGCACAAACGTCGAGCGCCCTGGATATACGATGTCGGAGAGAACCGTAGGTTCGTCGCTCGACCACGTTTTTGAGTCTACCAAGAAAAGAATTATTATCGCAACTTTCGCGTCAAACGTTCACCGCGTTCAGCAGATTATAAATTCCGCGCACAAATTCGGCAGAAAAGTTGCCGTTTCGGGCAGGAGTATGGTGACAATCCTTGAAGTTGCAATGAATTTGGGATATACAAAAATTCCCGAAGGTGTGCTGATTGACATTGACGATATTAAAAAATACCGTCCCAGCCAGCTTACCATTATCACAACGGGAAGTCAGGGCGAGCCTATGAGCGCGCTCTATCGTATGGCGTTTTCCGACCACAGAAAAGTTGAAATCACAAAGGACGATTTGGTGGTTGTTTCGGCAAATCCTATCCCGGGAAACGAAAAACTTGTGTCAAACGTTGTAAACGAGCTTTTCAAAAAAGGCGCAGAGGTTATTTATGACAGCTCCGATATGCACGTTTCGGGTCACGCGTGCCGGGAGGAACTGAAAATTATAATGGGACTTACGCGCCCGAAGTATTTCATTCCCGTGCACGGCGAATACCGCCATTTAAAGCTTCACGCAGACCTCGGCAAGCTTATGGAAATTGACAAAAAGAACGTTATTATTCTTGATATAGGCAAGGTCTTGGAATTCGGCGCGAACGACGCGAAAGTTACGGGAACCGTGCCGTCGGGCAGAGTTTTGGTGGACGGTCTCGGCGTCGGCGATGTCGGAAATATTGTTTTGCGTGACAGAAGGCATCTCGCACAGGACGGACTTATTGTCGTGGTTGTCACAATCGCGTCGGATAACTATTCGGTTGTGTCAGGTCCTGCTGTTATTTCGCGCGGTTTTGTGTATGTCCGCGAGTCGGAAACCCTTATTGAGGAAATTGAAGAAATTGCGTCGCAGTGCATTGAAACGTGTATCGACAACCGCGTTCACGACTGGTCGACGATTAAGACCAATATGAAAAATAAAATTTCCGACCATATTTATCATCAGACAAAGCGCAAACCTATGATTTTGCCCGTTATTATGGAAGTTTAATAAAAAATCAACCCCGAACATTGTGTTCGGGGTTTTGTGTATTAACTTACATTTTTTCTATTTCTTTTTTAAATTCCTCAAAAAGCGCGTCCTCGCTTACCTTTTTGAAAATTTCACCTTTTTTGAAGATAAGTCCGCATTTGTCGCCGCCGGCAATGCCGATGTCCGCCTCTTTTGCCTCGCCCGGGCCGTTAACCGCGCAACCCATAACCGCAACGGTAATGTTTTTGTGTACGGTGCGAAGATATTCGTCTACCTTTTTCGCAAGCGGAATGAGGTTTATGTTGCACCGTGCGCAGGTCGGACAGGAAATAAGGGTAGGGGTGTTGCCGAGCATATCGAGCGATTTTAAAATTTCGCGTGCAACGATAACCTCGTTAACGGGGTCGTCGGTGAGCGAAATGCGTATTGTATCGCCGATATTGTTAAGCAAAAGCGAGCCGAGCGCAACCGACGATTTAACCGTGCCCGAAAGATACGTTCCCGCCTCGGTAACGCCGAGGTGCAGAGGATAGTCAAGTTCTTTTGACGCGAGTGTATACACCGCAATTGTGTTTTTCACGTTGGACGCTTTGAGCGACAAAACGATATTGTCAAAGTCGAATTTATTCAAAATCGCAATGTGCCTTTTTGCGCTTTCGAGCATTGCCTCGGGCGTGGGCGCGGAATACTTTTTCAAAATATCTTTTTCGAGCGAACCGCCGTTTATGCCAATGCGAATGGGAATGTTAAGCTTCCGAGCCTTATCGGCAACCTGTTTTATTCTGTCCTCGCTGCCGATATTTCCCGGATTTATGCGGATTTTGTCAACACCGTTTTCCATACATTCAAGCGCGAGTTTGTAGTCGAAATGAATATCCGCAACGAGCGGAATGTGTATTTTCTGCTTGATTTTCGCGATTGCCTTTGCGCTTTCAAGGTCGGGAATTGCAACACGGACAATGTCACAGCCGGCATTTTCAAGACGCAGAATTTGCTCAATACATTCGCCGTAATTTTTTGTTTTAACGTTTGTCATAGACTGCACGGCGATTTTTTCTCCGCCGCCTATTGTAACGTTTCCGATTTGTACTTTTTTCATTTTCTCACTTCCGTAAAATTTTATTTATATTTTCATTATGTTTTCTAACAGTGAAAGATACACCGCGTAAAGGCTCTTTTTCAGTATATCCTCTTTAAAAACAAGGTTTACCTCGCCGATTTTTTCGCCGTTTGACACTATTTCAACGCTTCCGCCTATTTTTCCTTTTTCAACGGGCGCGTCAAAGTCTTTTTCCGCGTTGATTTTCGGCAGGACTTCGTTTTTTTCGCTCCGTTTGAAAAGATATGTAAAGTCATTCTCGGCAACAAGCTCGGTTTTGGATTTCATACCTTTTTTAACGTTTGCCTCCGACATAGGCTTTCCTTTTTCAATCACCTTTTTCACGCCGTATGCGCCGAAACCGTAGTTAAGCATATTCGATGCGTCGGCAAAACGTTTTTTTGACGTTTCCGCGCCCATAACGACCGCGATAAGGTGCATACCGTCACGCTTTGCCGTTGCGGAAATGCAGTTTTTCGCAACCGACGTGGAACCCGTTTTAAGCCCCGTTGCGCCCTTGTAAAAGCGTATCAGTTTGTTTGTGTTGGACAGTGTGAATTTTCCGTCGCGCAGTGAGTCCATCCAAATTGTTGTAAACTGAAAAACGTCCTCGTGCTTTAAAAGCTCGCGCGACATAAGGGCTATATCATAGGCGCTCATTTGATGACCGTCCGCGTCAAGACCGTTACAGGTGATGAAATTCGTTTCGTTCATACCGAGTTCTTTTGCACGCTTATTCATCAGTGCGACAAATTCTTCAACACTTCCCGCAAGGTGCTCCGCCATTGCAACGCACGCGTCGTTGCCCGACGCAACTGCCATTCCCTTGAGCATATCGCGCACCGAAAGCGCCTCGCCTTCGTCGAGAAATATGGTCGAACCGCCCATACTTTTTGCGCGCGCACTTCCGATTACCATATCGTCGTACTTTATTTTGCCTGCGTCGATTGCCTCCATTGTGAGGAGAATTGTCATAATTTTCGTCACGCTCGCGGGCGGACGCATTTCGTGTGCATTTTTTTCAAAAAGAATTTTTCCTGTGTCCGCTTCCATTAAAATTGCCGACGGCGCGCTTACTTCTAGTGACGTGACCTCGGCGGCATATGCCGTTGTAAAAATGAGTGTTGCGCACAGTATGCACGACAGTATTCTTTTTGGCATAATATTCATTCCTTTCATTAAATACTATGCCTGCCTGTTTGCTATTATTATCGTTTTTGTGCAAAAAAATCTTTCAAAAGACGGGAACATTCGTCTGCTGAAAAACCGAAATAAACCTCGGGCGTATGATTGAAAAGCCCTTTTTCAAAAAGGTTGACTTTTCCGCCTGCCGCACCGCAGAGTTTATCCTCCGCGCCGATATATACACGGTTAAGCTTTACGTTTATAATCGCGCCGGCGCACATTGCGCACGGTTCGAGCGTGACAAACAAATCACAGCCGATAAGATATTTATTGTTAAGTTTTCTGCACGCGCGCTCTATCGCGAGAATTTCCGCGTGGTGTGACGCGTTGTTTGAACTTTCCGTTTCGTTGTGCGCGCTTGCGATTATTTCACCGTCTTTCACAATCACCGCGCCGACCGGCACTTCACCGCGTTCAAAGGCGAGTTTTGCCATATCCAGCGCGCAGGGCATAAAATTTTTGTACTTCATAATTCACCTATTTGCAAAGGAGATTGTATGCGTTTGTATAAAGAATTTTTTCCTTTGCGCCGTCCGAAAGATTAAGTCTTAATGTATGTTCAACGGTGCCTTTGTGGCGTTCAAGCGGATAGTCGGTGCCGAAAAGGACTTTATTTATGTCGTGTTTTTTGATAATGCTTTCAATTCTCTCGTCGGAAAGTGCCCTGAATGTGCTGGATGTGTCGATGTAAATATCTTTTCCGATAAGATATTCCTCCGCTTCGTCCCATTGGCTGTAACCGCCAAGATGCGCCGCAATAACCGTAAGATGCGGAAACATATCCACAACCTTTGCAAGCCTTCTCGGGCTTGAGCAGTCGCTGTTTATGTCGCCCACGTGGAAAAGAACGGGCAGTTTTCCCGAAAGATAATCGTATACGGGAAACATTTTTTCGTCGTCAATGTTAAATTTCTGAAAATCGGGGTGGAGCTTTATTCCCTTTAGTCCGAGCGAAATAATTCTTTCAATTTCTTTTTCTTTTTCGGGATAGTCGGGGTGAACCGAACCGAAGCCGATT
Source organism: Qingrenia yutianensis (assembly GCF_014385105.1). Taxonomy (NCBI): domain Bacteria; kingdom Bacillati; phylum Bacillota; class Clostridia; order Eubacteriales; family Oscillospiraceae; genus Qingrenia; species Qingrenia yutianensis. The sequence goes on from NZ_JACRTE010000001.1 coordinate 45,609, forward strand.
ATCTTTTCGCCGATAAGCGACGAGGTGAAATTGTTAACGTCCTCAACCTGATGCGGTTTTGTTGCGGTGGAATGAATGACAAGTTTTTCAATTCCCGCCTCGTCTGCGCTTGCCTTAAGGTCGTCAAATCTGCCGTTGCCGTGCATTGTGTAGGAATAATAAGTTCTTAAGTTGTCAACCGCCTTTTGTGCAACCGCGTCGGGGAAAACGTGTGCGTGAACATCTATAACTTTCATATATTTCGCTCTCCTTTTATGTGATGTATTATAAAGTATTTTATCACACATATATACGCTTTGCAATAATTTTGTAAAAAAATGTCAAAAACCGCCTTTTGAAAAGGTGTTTTTTCAATACGTTTTGTGCGTATTTTACAATGCGGTGTTTTCAGCTGTGTTAAAAATAATTAAATTTAGAAAAATAAACTATATTTTAAAGAAAAATTACACTAAAATTTAAGGGTTATGTCGGTTGACTAACATATAAAATTGTGTTAAAATAGGTTTTAAACATTTATAATGAAAATATAATAAAAATTTTTTGAAAGAAGGTGTGTTTTTTGGAAACTGCGATTATATTGCTGGGCGGACTTGTAGCCGTCGCGGCGGCGGTTGTGTTTTTCGGCGTATTTGAAAAAGAAAAACGAAACGAGTTTAATATGACAGAAATATCAAGCATTTCGCGTGCTGAAAGCGTTTTTGACCGTCTTGTGTCAAAGGACGGCGCGTGCACTGCAATATACATTGGAATGTTTTATCAATCACTCTATATAAATGCCGACAGCGGAAAATTTATAAAAACGCGTCTTTCGGCAGAGAAAAAAATAAAGGAATTTTGCGGAATTTTCGGCGGTGCGTCCGCAAGAGTCGACGGTAATAATTATATTATCGTATCGGGTGCGCAGAGAGATGACACGGCTGTGTTTTGCGAAAAATTTTCCGAATTTGCAAAAAACGGCAGCAACGCCGCCGACATAAGCATCGGTGCGTACATTGCAAAAGACGAAATTTGCGATTTTCAGACTGCGGCGGGATATGCGAAAAAAGCTGCGCGGTTTGCGAAAAATTCAGGCGCCGGTTATAAAATCTGCGAGGGCAGGGAGCTTGACGAGGTTATTGACAACGAAAATATCGAAAAAAATATTGAGGCGTTTATAGATAACGACAGTTTTTATCAGGTTTTTCAGCCGTATTACGACGCAAAAGCCGATAAAATTTTGGGCTGTGAGGTTTTGAGCAGACTCGATTTGGACAGAACCGACGGAATTTTGCCATGCGAATTTTTACAGGTTATAAAAAAAGACAAAAACCTTTGTGTTAAGTTCGATTTATATACATTTAAAAGGTGCTGCGAATGGCTTGTGAAAAATGCGGACAGGAATTTGAGCGTAGCGTGCAATTTTTCACGTCAGACATTATTGTCCGAAAATTCCGCGTCGGATATTATAGCCATTGCTCAAAGAACGGGAGCTGATTTTAAGAGAATTATTATTGAAATTGAGGACGGGCACAGCAACGGCGGATTTGAAATTCTTTGCGGAAACGTTTTACTGCTCAAAAAGTCGGGATTTAAAATATGTCTTGACGGTTTCGGCAGAGGAAATACGGCTCTCGGCGAACTTTCGGAGCTTTTGCCCGATATTATAGGCATTGACAAAAGTGTGCTCCGCGGTGTGAAAAACAGTCGCGGAGAGGCAGTTTTCAGCGGTGCTGTGCGCCTTGCAAAAGAGATGAATGCGCTTGTTTTGGCCGAATGTATTGAAAATGAAATTCAGGCTGAAACAGCTAAAAAGGCGGGGTGCGACATTTTACAGGGATATTATTTCTGCAAGCCCGTGAACACGGATGAATTGGATAAATTGCTGAAAAATCAAATATAGTATAATGTGATTTTTGTGTTATATGACAAATTTCAAAAAAGTGTTGACAATTCGAGTTTAATATGCTATCATGATGCTAATAATAGAAAACTGTGACGCAATACACGTATATGGGCGCTTGTGTATTGCCGAGTGAGTAGCGCAACCGGTCTGTTAAACCTAAGTATGGTTTTGGGTTTTAACGGGCTTTTTTTATTGCCTTTTTCCATCAATTACAAACGGAGGGATAGAATGAACGCGAAAATTGCTGTGCGGATTATCGCCGCCGCCGCTGCGGTAGTGCTCCCGATTTCGTGCTTTGCGGCAGAGATGAGCTGGAAATACGACGAAGCAAATGCGACAGTTTCCGTGAGCGGTTACGGAATGGTTAACGACGCGACAAATTTTACATCATACATTAAAACTGCAAAGAGGATTGAGTTTGAAAAAGGCGTTACGAAGATTGAGAAAAACGTTTTCACAAACTGCGGTATAGTTGAAACTGTGGTTCTGCCCGACGGCTTTACGTCGCTCGGAAACAGTTCTTTCAGTTTCAGCAAACACCTTAAAACGGTTAATTTTCCCGAAACTCTTGAATACATAGGCGATGAGGCGTTTATGGACTGTCCGTCGCTTGAAATCGGTAAAATTCCGAAAAATGTGTCGTATATCGGCGCAAACGCTTTTACAGAATGTGATTTAATTAAAAACTTTGAAATTGATGAAGAAAATCCGAATTACACAGCGGTTGACGGTGTGATATTTACAAAAGACAAAACCGAGCTTGTTATGTATCCTGCCGGAAGAAATGACGAAAGTTACCAAATCCCTGACGGCACTGTGAAAATTTCGCCCAAGGCCTTTTCATATAATTCAAGCCTTGTGAGCGTACGAGTTCCCGATACGGTGTCAGAAATTGGAAATTACGCGTTCTATTTCTGCGAAAATCTTCAGGACGTAAGCTTTGGAAGCGGACTTAAAACAATCGGAAACTATGCTTTTTACGGTTCCGGCATAAGAAGTGCAATTTTGCCGTTCGGCATTGAAACACTCGGCGCGGACGCGTTTAAGAACTGCGAGTTTTTGACTGTTGTTGATATTCCCGGCACGGTTTCGCAAATCGGTGACAGCATTTTTTACGGCACCGATGACACCTTAAAAATAAAAGGTTACGGAGTTTCGGCATTAAACTGCGCAAATGATGCGGAAAAGGCATTTGAGGAAACTGTGAGAATTATTGTAAACGGCAGGGAGCTTAACCCCGACAAATCGGCTTACGTTGAAAACGGCTGTACGATGATACCTATGCGGTGCATTTTTGAGGCGCTGGGAGCGTCGGTTGAGTGGAATGACGAAACACAGACCGCAGCGGCAAAAAGAGGCGGAATTGAATGTTCGTTTGCAATCGGCGGAGATGTTCTTTATAAAAACGGCAAAGAAATCAAGCTTTCGGCACCTGCGGTTCTGTCGGACGGCAGAACTCTTGTCCACGTAAGAGCCATAGCCGAGGCGTTCGGCGAAAAGGTGGACTGGGACGGCGAAAGAGGACTGGTAACCGTTACGGCAAATTGAAAATACCGCTTTTAAAGCGTTCGGAATAAATTTTTAAATATTTTAAAAGACATATGGAGGTTATCGGAATGAGAAAATTTATAAGAATTTTATGCACGGTTTTAACTGTTGTTATTGCTTTTTCAAGTGTATCCGCACTTGCTGCGCAGGGCTACGTCGGGGAAGATTATGTAAAAGGAAACAGCAAGGGAAACAATTCGGCAACTGTTTCTTTCTATATACAGATTAACGGCGAACAGCTTGACACAAACGGCAATATTTCGGGACGCAACTCGAAATTCTATACCGGCGTGATTGACAAAAGCGGACTTAAAAACAGTCTTTCCGCAAACTATTCAATCGCAATCGGCAACGGCATTACAGAGGCTGACGTGCTTTCCAATGTATCGTCCGTTCCCCAGGATAAAAAGGTTTTTGACAAGGTTGCAAAGCAGTATAAAGAAAAAGACGCATATCTTAAATCAAGCAACGGCAAGGTTATTCCATGGTCAAGACTTACTGATGTATATTACAAGGTGCAGTGGTATGTTTTGAAAAATGAGGACGATGGCTGGCACGTTGACGGCGTTATAATAGAGCGCGAAACAGACAAAGAAATTTCAGTTGTTGTTCCCGAAGATAAAGCCGAGAGGGCAACCTGTGTTGAATACGATGTTAAAAAGGGTTTGTTCACCCCCGGCACAATGGGAGTTAAGGCAAACAGACCGCACTCGGTTTGGGAGGGTGACAACGACAAGCTTGTTATGGACGGTTTCCACGACGTATGGTACACCGTGCTTGACGAAAGCACTTTCAAAGAAAACTCGTGCGTTGTTCCGCAAAAGCTTATGGACGCGGCAACCGCGGTTGCAAAGCTTGCCGGTGCAAGACTTTCCGAGCTTGATATTCAACTTCAGAAACAGTTCGGAAGAATTGATTCGCAGGCATACAAGCAGGAATACATTTCGAGAAACGGAAAGAAAACACTTTACGTTACTCCCTACATCACCGAAAGACTTGCCTCAAAATATGATGTAAGCAAAGACGATTACATTTGGCTTGCAGAGGGAGATTCGCAGGGAAATATCGTGAAAGTGTATGTTATGGACAGAAATTCGGCGAATATAGACAATATGTTTGACGGTGAATAAAAGCGGCTGTGACAGACCGGGGTGCCTGAAAAGCCTTTCGGCGCCCGTCACGGTTGTAAATCGGCCGGCGCGAGTGTTGCGGACAAAATCCGCGGTGCTCGCTTTTTGTCGTATAAATCGGAGTATGAAATTTTCGTGAGGTTTTGCACGGATTTTGAATAACGGCAGGGAGGTCAGGCAATATGGAAAATATAAGAATGCGCAGAATGGGAATATGGAGTGAAATTATAAGCGATATTGCGGCAGTATCCGCAGGATTTTTTTTGTCAATGAAAATTTTTAATTACAGCGCGCGCCAAACCGCGCCGTTTTATGTTTTGTTCTTGTGCATAACTGCGTTTTTTCTTGCGCTTTTGGACGCATATGACGATTTATCTTCTTATCTTACGCAGAAAAAACGTCTGCCCGTAACCCTTGCGGTTGCGTTTGCAATGTCTATGGTTTCGGCACTTTTGGTAATTCTTATCGTGCCGAGTTTAAAACTTTACAGTCCGCTTTTTTACACTGCGGTTTTTGTGTTTTGTTATGCACTTTTGTTTATCGGCAGAATGATAATTCTCAAAGTGCTCATAAAATTCAGAAAATCCCAGTCACTGCTTATTTTGTATTACCCGAACTGTCCCGAAAAATTTTTAAATAAGCTTAAAATAAAATCGGCGGACTATGGCAGTGTCAAGCTTTGCGCACTTACGGAGGACAAGCTTGAGGACAGCGCGGTAAAAGCCGTTGACGAAAGCAGTCAGATTTTAATTTTGGAAAATATTCCCGTTGATATTCGGGATAAATATATACTTTACGCACTCGGAAAAGGCAAGGGTATTCAGGTTATACCCACGGTTGAAAATCTGTCGTTTCTCGGCGGAAGAATAAGGCATATAGGCGACACGCCCGTAATCAGCCTTAAAAACGCACGCCTTTTGCCCGAGGAAAAATTTATAAAGCGCGCGTTTGATTTTATCGCGTCGCTTATCGGAATAATAATTACGTCGCCGATTTTTGTGATTTTCGGTATTCTTATAAAGCTCGACTCAAAAGGCCCCGTTTTTTATAAACAGGAGCGGTACACCATAAATAAGCAGAAATTTGACATTTACAAATTCAGAACAATGGTCGATAACGCTGAAAGTATGGGTGCGCGTCTTGCAACCGAAAACGACGACCGAATAACAAGGACGGGAAAAGTCTTGCGTGCGTGCCGTCTTGACGAACTGCCGCAGCTTTTTAACATTTTAAAAGGCGAGATGTCGTTTGTCGGACCGCGTCCCGAAAGACCTGTTTATGCCGATGAATACAGTGTTCTGGTGAAAAACTACGACGTCCGTTATATCGTTAAGGCAGGGCTTACGGGCTATGCGCAGATTTACGGTCAGTACAACACAAAGGTGTCGGACAAGGTGCTTTTTGACAGTATTTATATAAACAACTTTTCGCTCTGGCTCGACCTAAAGCTTATTGTGCAGACAGCTATGATTATGTTTATAAAAGAGTCAACCGAGGGGGTTGACGAGGAGCTTTCGTTTGTTCCGCAGAAAAAAGAGGTTCAAAAAGAGACGTCGGGGAGGTAGAATATGCCGAAATTGTCGGTTATAGTTGCGGCATACAATGCCGAAAAATATCTTGACAGGTGTATAGTTTCCTGTCTTAATCAAACTGAATTTGCGCAAAACTGCGAGCTTATCGTCATAAACGACGGTTCGTCGGACGGGACGGAAAATATACTTGTAAAATACAAAAACAACATAAAAATTATAAATCTTGAAAAAAATTCGGGTTCTGTGGCAAGGGTGCGGAATATCGGTCTTGACGCCGCAAACGGCGAATATATAACATTTCTCGACGCGGACGATTGGTATGAAAAGAATGCGTTAAAACTTATTTTTGACGGGCTTGAAAGGTATAATCCCGACATAATCCGCTTTGGATATACGCTTGTTTATCCAGACGGCACGCGGAAATTGCCGAACAAAAAAATCGAGCGCGATGAATTTGCTGAGAAGAAAGATTTTACAGAAAAAATTTATCCTAAATTTATAAACGGCATTGAACTTAACAGCGTGTGGGCGGTTTTCAGGCGCGAAACGGTAAAAAATATAAGATTTTGCGATAAACTTAAAACCGCGGAGGATTTGGCATTTGCGGTTGAGGCATACACAAACGCGCAAAACGTTTTGTTTATCACCGAGCCGATTTACTGCTACTATCGCGCACCGGGGAGTCTTACCGGGAGCGGAACGGCAATTTTGAAAAAATATAAATACAATTTTATGATTTCGGCAAAAATTTTAAGGTATCTTAAAAAATGGAATTTAAGTACGGCAAAATGGAAGTTTTTGACGCTTGTGCGCCCCATAAGGCTGACGCTTGATAAGCTTAAACGAAAATAACGGAGATATGATATGACGGTAAACGCGAAAGAAAAAATCAGTATAGATTGCTTTCTTGCAGGTATATATTTTTTGTGCCTGCCTTTTACTGTTGTAACAACACCGTTCGGCTCGCTTTTAAAGCTTGTCACAATCCCGATTGTTATGATGTTGCTGATAAGGCTTTTTATGGGAAAAAGCGTCCTTACGTTTAACTATATTCATTTTTTCTACGGCTTGTATATTCTTTTCACCGCCGCGCTTTTGATTGTCGATAATGACGAAATTGCCGTTACCACGACAAAGGATATGGCGCTCGGCGCGCTGATGCTGATGCTTATAACGGTAAGAATTTACAATGCGCGCGAGAAAGAATTTTTGGAGAATGTGTGGCTTGCCGTCGGTGTAATATGCGTTTTTGTATGCCTTACGTCAAAAGAGGTTATGAACGAATACGAGAGCCGGACGGTAATAAGAATTTTGGGTTTTGAAGAGGACCAAAACCAGTTTTGCGCATATCTTGTTATGCCGTCGCTGGTGTGCGTCAAGCGCATAACGCGCAAAGACAGGCTGTTTTTCGCGTATATAATTCTTTTGGCGTTAAGTTTTTACGCGATACTAAAAACAGGCTCGCGCGGAGGACTTATCGGTGTGTTTTTCGGTGTTGCGGTGTATGTTTTGATAGGAATAAAAGATGTAAAGGTGCGTATCGGCGTTGCGATTGCGGCGGTTTTGGCGGTGTTTTTGTTTTACACCGCGGTTATGCCTCTTCTCCCTGATGACGTACGCGCAAGATATTCCGTCGAGGCGGTAAAGGACGACGGAGGCAGCGGACGGTTTGAAATATGGAGCTTTCTTGCAGACTACACGTTTCAGCGCCCCGAAAGGCTTATAAGAGGCTCGGGAATTTTCTCGACCTATTCTGTGATGTACAGTGCGGGATTTCAAAACGGTGTTGCGCACAATGCATATATACAAATTCTGCACGACCAGGGACTTTTGGGACTTTTGCTTTTTATGACGGTGATAGTGCTTTGCATTACGCGGAACATAAAAAAAGAGCCTGCCTATTCGTCGGCGGTGCTGGCACTGCTTGCGTTTTCAATGTCGCTTTCGTTTTATGTTTTCAAGCCGTATCTTAACATAATGATGATGTGCGCTATGTCGTTTGAGGGAACGCTCCCCGAACAGATGATTTGCAAAGGAGAGATTTATGATGCTTAACACAATATACAGACTTTTTAAAAAGAAATATTTTTTGTTTATACTGCTTATTGTAATGCTTTTTGCGGTAATGGGCGAGGGGTATCATTTTCTCATTCTGTCAAATATGAAGTCAATGACGGTGAGCCTTAATTATCCCGGTGCGGAGCAGGGGTTAAATCCCGACGGGAGCAGATTTAACATATCCGAGATGTCTGACGACGAGATTTTAAACGAGGCGAAAAAGGGGCTTAAAATTGAAAATACCGACAATGAAAAGATAAAATCGCGTATTTTTATAACGACCAAGTTTTCGCAGAAAGCTATGGAAAACGTTGTGTCGGATATCCGCGGCGGTATGCGCGGTTCGTATGTTCCCACAACGTACTATATTTATTATTCGCAGAAAAACAAATTTGCCGTAAATGAAACGTATGAATTTTTGCAGGCGCTTGCAACGGGATACGAAAAGTATTTTACCAGAAAGCACGCCGAGAATAATTCTATTCTGCGCTTCAGTTCGGAAGATTACGATTTTTCGTCATACGATTACTCCGAAATTTACACCGTTTTGTATAACAGGGCAGACGAAATGTTAAATCTTGTTATCGACCACCGAAATGAAAACAGGAGCTTCCGCTCGGAGGATAATCTTAATTTTGACACCGTGCGCGATGAACTTTCTAATTTTAAAAACGTAAAGCTTGAAAAATTTCATTCCTACGTTATACAGAACAGCATTTCAAAAGACCGTCCGGGCGTGATGAACAAGCTTGAATATTTAAAAGACAAAAGCGCGGTGGATTATGAAAAACTCAGCGACAAATCGGAGATTGAGAAAAAAGCGCTTAATATGTATGACCCGAAAATTACGGCAATCGCGTTTGTGCCGTCGGTGGACAACACAAACAGCTATTATATGAGCAGAACAAAAACGGGAATTGACGATTTGGCAAAAAATTCATATGAAAGCGGTATGGACGCGGCGAAAATTTCAAAAAAGCTGGACGGTTATTTAAACCGCTATTCAAAGCTTTCAAAAGCGAGCGACACACCGCTCTCTGAAAAGGAATATACCGACGCGTATTTAAACCGTATTTTAAAGGATTTTGAAGAGCTGTCGCAGAAAATCTGCAATCTTGACGACGAATATTTAAAATACAAAACCGAAAATTATTTCACATATAAAATAGGCGAAAAACAGAGTGTTATAGGTTTTGCAGCCATCGTAAAATTTTCGGTTATAGGTTTTATATTTGCATTTTTGATTGTTTTGTATATGGAATTTGCTCACAGCTTTATTTACAGAAAAACAAAATCCGCAAAAAAAGCCATTGCGGTTATGACGAAATTAAAAAGCGAGGGGGAATAGCAAATGAGGCTTACGGTTTGGGACTTAATAAGATATTTATACAAGCACAAGTTTTTTATTATGATATGCGTCGTATGCTCTTTTATTTTGTCAAAGCTTTATGTGGACAAAATTCAAACCTATTCCGCCGAGGTTGTCATACGCTATAAAGACGGCTGTGTGTCGAACGGATATTCGCTTGACGGAAGCAAATTTGATGTTAACGAAATTGTGTCGCCGAAGGTTATCGCAAACGCAAACAAAGATTTGTCGTTTAACGTTACCGACGACGGAATAAGGGCAAATACAAAAATTATCCCCATTGTTCCGTCGAGCGAGGAAAAACTTAAAGAGTCAAAGCAAAAGCTGGGAGAAGAATACGAATATCACCCCAATGTTTTTAAAATTTTATACAAGGGAAATCATTCGTATTACGAAACGCGTGACACGCTTGACAAACTTATCGACAACTATTTTAAATATTACAACGAAAAGTATCTTTATCTTGCGTCGGTCAGCGAGGTTGATTACGATTTAAACAAGCAGGATTACGATTATCTCGAGCAGGCGGAGATTTTGCAGAGCAATATCGACAGTACCATTTCGATACTTGAAAGCTATGTCGGCAACAACGAATACCGTTCGCCGGCAACGGGGCTTACGTTTAACGACCTTATAAACGAATTTACCTATCTTTCGGAATTTAAGCTTCCGCTCATTTTTTCGCGCATTTACACCGCGCGCCTTACGCTTGACAAAGATTTGCTCATAAACAAGTATACCGAGCGCAAAGAGCAGAGCGGGCTTATGAACAAAAACAATTCCGAGAAAGCAACTCTTGCCGAGGACAGAATGAAAGCATATGTCAAGGCAAATGTTGACGTGCCGAATTCGTACAATTCAAACAAAAACAACGGCGACGATGATATTACCATAATTCAGGACGTTCACGACGATGAGAGGAGAATAAGCTCGCAGACGACGTATGACACGCTTATTAAAAATTACGTCACCGACAGCACGGCGGCAAACGATAACAGTATCGACCTTAAACAGTGCGAGGATATTATAAAAATTTTCTCGTCGCCTGCCGATAAATCGGTGGATTATGCCGAGTATGAAAAGCTTGTGAAAAATGATATATCGGACACGCTTGAAAAGCTCAAAAATCTTTACACAACCGCATTTGAGCTTATAGACGACTATAACGCATATGTTCCGTCAAAGCATATAGAGTCGCTCACGGGTATCAGATACTACGAAAATGTTTATTCGTCGCTTTATTATCTTATCGCGGTTATCATCGGCTTTGTGCTTTCGTGCATTATTGCGCTTGCAATAGAAATTATGCGCCGATATGCGTATTTCAGCAAAAACGGAAAAAATGACGGCGAAACGCTTGAGCCTTCGTCTGTTATTCCCGATATTTCGACCGACGATATAACCGACTGAAAAAGCGGAGGTGAGGTAAAATGGTAGGAATTATTCTCTACGGCTCGTTTGAGCTTGCGCCGTATGCAAAAAAATATATGAATATTTTGGAAAATGCAAAAATCCCGTATGATCTTATAGGCTGGCGCAGGGAAGAGAAGGCGCGGTATTCCGGCGAAAATGTGTATATTTACGAAGGAAAAGCCGCGAAAAGATATTCCTCGCCGTTTGCAAAAATTATGCCGGCAATGGGCTACAGAAGATACGTTAAAAAGCTTTTGAAAAAGAAAAAATATGACAGCCTGATTATTCTCACCACCCAAACCGCGCTTATTTTGTGCGATGTTTTGCTTGCCTCATACAGACATAAATACATTTTTGACTACCGCGACAAGTCATATGAATATATAAAACCGTACGGTATGCTGGTTAACGCGGTCATAAAAGCGTCGAGGGAAACAGTTATTTCGTCCGAGTGGTTTAAAAATAATTTGACCGATAAAAAAGACTACATTCTTGCGCACAATTTTCAGGAAGATTTATTAAAATACCGCCAAAAGACTTGTGTAAAGAGGAAAGACGGTGAAAAAATACGCGTCGGATACATCGGTGCGCTGCGTTCGTTTGACTATCACAAACATTTGATTGACTGTTTCGGAAACGATAACCGTTTTGAATTTCACACCTGCGGCTGCGGCGACGACGTGGAAAAACTTCGTGCATATGCAAGAAATTTTGATAATATTTATGTTCACGGCGTATACCGCGAGGAGGATAAATATTCCATTATCGAAAATTTTGACATAATGTGCTACAACTACCCTTACAGCTATGTCAACGACGGCGCGGTGGCAAACAAATACTATGACGCGCTTATTATGAAAAAGCCGATGTTTGTAAATCCGAAAACGCTTCTCGGCGCGTTTATAGAACGCGAAAACCTCGGCGCAGGCGTTGACGAAGAAAGCCTTGATATAAGCGGTAAAATATATGATTGGTACAAAAATTTCGACGCCTGCGAATTTTCAAAAAAATGTGATTTTTATATGGATAGATACATTGCGGAGGACAAGCTTTTCCGCGAAAAAATAAAGGAAACGTTAGTATGAAAAAAATTCTTATTGTAAACAACAATATGAATATCGGCGGTATACAAAAGGCACTTTTAAACCTTTTGTGCGAGGTTGGAAAAGATTACGGCGTCACGCTTATGCTTTTCTGCAAGACGGGCGGATTGCTGGACAATGTTCCCGAAAACATACAAGTTATCGAGGGAAACGTGTTTTTGAAAATTCTCGGAATGTCGCACGCGGAGGCGAAAAAATGCGGATTTTTTGCTTTTTTTCTCCGCTCGGTTTTTACGGTTTTGACAAGAATTTTCAAAACAAAATTCACATTTAACATTCTTTCGCGTATGTTTAAGCTCAACGAAGAATTTGACTGTGCAATTTCGTATATGCAAAACAGCGCTGAAACGTATTTTTACGGAGGTTGTGCTGAGTTTGTGTTAAACGGCGCAAAAAGCAAAAACAAGGTTTGTTTTATCCACTGCGACTTTTTAAATTATGGCGGAAATACAAAATACAATCGTGAAATTTTAAAAAAATTCAATAAAATTGCGGTTGTGTCGAACTCGGTCGGAAAGCGTCTTTTAACTGCCGTGCCGAGCCTTGAAGATAAAGTTTATACTGTGCATAACTGCGTAAATTACAACGAAATCGAGCGTCTTAAAGAGGAATACGAACCGAAAATAAAAAAAGATTGCATATCTCTTTTCACCGCGTCGAGGATAAGCGAGGAAAAAGGAATTTTGCGAATGTTTCCGATTTTTGATAGCATACGCAAAAAGGGCATAAACTTTATGTGGTATATTGCGGGCGACGGCGCGCAGAAAGCGGAGGCAGAAACGCTTTGCGAGAAATGCGGACTTACAAAAAATGTTGTGTTTTTGGGTAATTTAACAAATCCGTATCCGTATTTTTATAAAACGGATATTGTGCTTGTGCCGTCGTACAACGAAGCCGCGCCGATGGTTTTTAACGAGGCTGAAGCTTTGGGAACATATATTTTCACCACCGACACTGCGTCCGCGAAAGAAATGGTGGGGGATAAAAATATTGGTTTTGTGTGCGGAAATACCGATGCGGAAATTGAAAAAAATCTTTATAATGTGATTAAAAATTTTGAAAATATAAAAATAAGTCCGCAAATGTGCGGTAATGCGCTTGCACTCAAAGAATTTGATGAAATTATAAAATAAGGAGGTGTTTTTTATGTCACTGTGTTCCGATATTTTTGACGGAAAAGAAAAAATTTCGGTCATCGGCTTGGGATATATCGGTATTCCGCTTGCGGTTTCGTTTGCAAAAAAGGCAAAGGTTATAGGCTTTGACATAAACAAAGAAAAAATCGCCCTTTACAAAAGCGGAATTGACCCTACGGGCGAGGTCGGAAACGGTGAGATAAAAAATACTTCCGTTTATTTTACATCAAATCCCGAAGAACTGAAAAACGCAAAATTCCATATTGTTGCTGTGCCGACGCCGGTAAATCAAGACCATACGCCTGACCTTTCGCCCATCGAATACGCGACTGAAATTCTCGGCAAAAATTTGCGGAAGGGCTCGGTTGCAGTGTTTGAGTCCACCGTTTACCCCGGTGTTACAAACGATATTTGTATTCCGATTTTGGAAAAAGCGTCGGGCTTAAAATGCGGCCGTGATTTTAAAGTGGGATATTCGCCCGAACGCATCAACCCCGGTGACAAAATCCACCGCTTTGAAACAATCAAAAAAATCGTGTCGGCAACCGATAAAGACGCGCTTTGTGAAGTTCAAAACATATACAATACGGTGATAAAGGCAGGAACTTTTCCTGTTTCGTCCATTATGACGGCGGAGGCGGTAAAGGTTGCGGAAAACTCACAGCGTGACATAAATATTGCTTTTATGAACGAGCTTGCAATGGTTTTTGACAAAATGGGAATAGACACCGCCGAGGTTATCGCAGGTATGAACACAAAATGGAACGCGTTAAAGTTTTATCCCGGGCTTGTTGGCGGTCACTGCATAGGCGTTGACCCGTACTATTTCACATATCAGGCGGAAAAACTCGGCTATCATTCGCAGATTATTCTTTCGGGCAGAAAGGTTAACGACGCTATGGGCGCTTTTGTTGCCGATTCAGCGGTGAAACAGATAATTCTTGCCGATAAACCGCCGAAATCGTCAAGAGCGGTCATTTTGGGGATAACGTTTAAGGAGAACTGTTCCGACATTCGCAACAGCAAGGTTGTAAGCATTGTGTCGCGCCTTAAAGAATACGGAATAAATCCCGTGATTGCCGATCCTATGGCGGACAAAGATGAGGTTTTGAAGGAATATAACCTAAACCTTGAACGGCTCGAAAACATAAAAAATGCCGACTGTGTTATTATCGCAGCGGCGCACGACTGTTTTAAAAAGCTTTCGCTTTCGGATATTGACAGACTTTTCAAGAACGGCAAAAATTCCGAAAAGGTTATAATCGACGTCAAAAGTATTTTAAACAAATCCGAGGCGGAGAAAAAGGGATACAGATATTGGAGATTGTAGGCATATGAAAAAATTTTCAAGCTTATTTGTCTATGTTTATTACGCATTTTACTACGCGTTTGCACTTGTTTTGAGCATATTTGCGCGGAATTTTAAAAAATATAAAAATTTGTGGCTTATATCCGAGCGCAAAACCGACGCGCGCGACAATGCATTTTTCTTTTTTGAATATATGGTGAAAAACCATCCCGAAGTAAACTGCGCGTATGTGATAGACAAAAATTCCGCGGATTTTGAAAAAGTTAAAAAACTCGGCAAAACAGTTGAACCGAACACGTTTTCGCATATGCTGGCGTTTGCCGCCGCAGAAGTACGCATAAGCACGCATTATATGGGCTATGCGCCCGATACTTACCGTTTTGCGGTGATGAAAAAACTCGGGTTGATACTCGGCAAAGATGTGTTTCTTCAGCACGGAATTATGGCGAACGATGCAAAAGAACTGCATTATCCGAATGCGAAACCCGACCTTTTTATCTGTACCGCCGGTGATGAGTATAAATTTATAAAAGAAAATTTCGGGCACAAAGACGGCGTTGTGAAAAAAATCGGTCTTTGCAGGTATGACAGTATTAAAAATAACGCAAAAAAGCAAATTCTCATTATGCCGACGTGGCGGTATTTTCTGAGAAATCTTTCGGACGCGGAATTTATAAAAAGCGATTATTACAAAAATTTTTATGAAATTTTGACAGACAAAAACTTAAACAGCGCGCTTTCAAAGCACGGGTACGAAATTATTTTGTATCTGCACTATGAGCTTCAGAAATTTTCGCATCTTTTTAAAACCGATTTGCAAAACGTTAAAATCGCGGATTTTGAAAATTACGGTGTGCGCGAGCTTTTGATGGAGTCGAGCCTGCTTGTGACCGATTATTCAAGCGTATTTTTTGATTTTGCGTATATGAGAAAACCGATTTTGTATTTTTGGTTTGACGAGGAAAAATTTTTCGCAACCCAGTATGACAAAGGCTATTTCGGCTGCCGAAAGGACGGTTTCGGACGTGTTGTAAAAACCAAAGGCGAGGTTGTGAATTTTTTGATAAACAAGCTTGAAAACGGTATGAAAAATGATGAAGTTTATTCGGAGCGCGCCGATAAGTTTTTCGGTGAAGAAATTTCGTGCCGATGCGAAAAAACATACAGGGAAATCCTTAACATAATATGATATTACGGTGAGTTTATGGGTATAAAATTAAGTATAGGAATTGCAGTATACAATATAAGAGAAGATTTTTTGCGTGCGTGTGTTGAGAGTGTATGCAAAATGTGCGGTGACGATGCCGAGATTATAATTATCGACGACTGCTCAACATACAACTGCTCTGAAATTGTTTCCGAATATGCGCAAAGCGACGGAAGAATACGTCTTTTGCGCTTTGGAAGAAACAGAGGAATAAGCGCGGTGCGGAACAAAATCATAAGCCTTGCAAGGGGAGAATGGATTTTGTTTGTCGACGGCGACGATATGCTTATCGGCAATGTTTCAAAAATTATGCAAAATTTTGATTTGCAAAATTCCGACGTTGTGACATTCGGCATTTCGAGGCAGGAAAATGAAATTGCAGATTGCGGCGCAAGTATATTTCATCTTTCGCAGAAAGACGTGCACGCGCTTTCCGTTTCCGCGCTTGTGCGGTACGACGCGTACAAAGGGTTTTTGCCCGATTTAAACCTTCACCCCTGCACTGTTTGCGCGTGTGCATACAGAAGAAGTTATTTGACCGATAACGGATTTTTGTTTGACGAAAACTTAAGAATTGCCGAGGACAGTGTGTTTAACACAAATGTGTTCCTCAAAAAGCCGAGATATGCGCATATCCCGAATACAGTGTATTTTTACCGTTTAAATCCGCAGTCGGTTATGAACAGATACAATCCTAAAGTAAAAAAATGGTCTGACGATTATCTGAACGTTACCGAAGAAATTTTGAACAAAAACTTTTGCAGTGAGAAAAATGTTCGCGGATATTTTTGGATTTACCGCGTCGGCGGTGCGCTTTACGACATTTTCGAACGCGATATTTTCCACCATGACAACAAAAAGAGTGCAAAAGTGCGCAAGGCCGAATTTTTAAGCGTTGTGTCGGACGAGATTTATTCCCCGGCAATGAATGGTGCAAACGCGGATATGTGCAAATATCCGAATTTAAGGCTTATATTAAAGCTCGCCGAGAAAAAACGTTTTTCGCTGATTGATTTTGCGTTTTCGCATAGATTTGTGTTTGTGCTTTACGGCGGTATATCGCGCAGATTGAGAGATTTAACCGAAAGAAAGGTATTTAAAAAATGAAACCCGAAGTAAGCATATGCGCTGCAATATATAACACGGAGGAAAAATTTTTGCGTGCGATGGCGGAAAGCGTCACCGCGGACAAGGACAGGCGGATTGAGATTATTCTCGGCGACGACTGCTCGGACAAACCGCACGTTGAAAAAATCTGCCGTGAATATGGGCAAAAAGATGACAGAATTAAATATATCCGCGCTGAAAAAAACGGCGGTGTGAGCGCAATGCGCAATATTATGATTGAAAAATCGTGCGGAAAATTTTTGACGTTTGTTGACGGCGACGATGTTGTGACGCCCGATTATGTGCAGAAAATTATAAACGCGTCGGGCAAAAATTTTGATATAGTTATGTTTTGCATACAAAGTTTTTACGGTGATGTTCCCGAAATTCACAATAAAAACGCGGAAATTGTAAAACTTCCGAGCGGTGCGGGAAAGGAATTTTCGGTTGCGTGCATAACCGGCGCGCCGTACCGTGCCGAAATGTACGGCATTAAAAACACCACGCCGTCGTCGGTGTGTCTTGAACTTTACCGACGTGATTTTCTTATTGAAAACAATTTAAAGTTTACCGTCGGAATAAAAAAATCGCAGGACACGGTGTTTAATTCGCAGGCGTTTTATCATTGCAAAATTTTGGGATATACGGCAGATGTTCTATATCTTTACCGTCAAAATCCAAAGTCGGTGTGCAGCCGGTACAGCGCAGACCTTGACAAAACGTTTGCAAAATGTTTTGAATGTGATAAAATAAATGCACAAACTCTTTATCCCGATGACAAAGATGTTATGCAAAAGCTTTACAAATACAAGGTGATATGGAATATTGTTGAAAATTTCAGGCTTAATATTTTTCACCGCGATAACCCCAAACCGCGGAAAATGCGAAAGCTTGATTTTATAAATTTTGTAAACGGCGAGCCGTACAAAACATTTTTTGAAAATTTTGACTTTAATTCGTATGACTGGCGTGAGCGGAAGCTTATATTAAGGCTTGCAAAAAATAAAAACTTTGCGGTTTTAAATTTTATGTATAAGCACCCCGTGCGGTTTAAAATTTACGGCGGAATAACAAACAGAATTGATAAATTATTTAAGAGGTGAGTAAGTAAATTGAGAAGCGCGGCAACTATGAAAAATTCAATATGGGGAATACTTTCGCAGATTGTTGTGTGCGTTTTAAGCCTTTTTTCGCGCCGTGTGATGATTGATACAATCGGCGTTGAGGGCGTGGGATTAAACGCGTTTCTCACAAGCGTTATAACAATGCTTTCGCTCGCGGAGCTTGGCATAGGCACGGCGATAGTGTATCATATGTATCTGCCTCTTGCAAACGGCGATACCGTGCAGATAAAACGGCTTATGAATTTTTATAAGACCGTCTACCGTGCCATTGCCGCGGCGATACTTGTTCTCGGACTTATTCTTTTGCCGTTTATGCCGAAAATGGCAGGTGATACAAGCTATTCAAAGAGCTATATTTCGCTTATTTTCGTATTGTTTTTACTGCAAACAACCTCGTCATATTTCTTTACATACAAGCGGTCGCTTTTGTCGGCAGACCAGAAACAGTATGTTATAACGCTTTTCGATTTGGGATACAAAATTTTTACCGTTGTGCTGGGAATTGCGGTGTTAAAGTTCACGCACGAGCTTGCATATTACCTTATTCTGCTTATAATAAGCACAGTGGGAGAAAATGTTTTTCTTTCAAAAAAAGTTGACAAAATGTATCCGTACATCTTGGAAAAAAGCGAAAAACTTCCGAAAAAGGAATGTATTGAAATTGCCCGTGACGTAAAAAACATATTTGTTGCAAAGCTTTCTGCGGTTGTTACAACCTCCACCGACAGTATACTTATAAACGTTATGGTCGGCACGGTGCAGACGGGACTTTATTCAAACTACAACATCATATTAAGCACGCTTTCGTCGGCGGTAAATCAGTTTGCGTCGTCAATGCGCGGAAGTATAGGCAACCTTGTGGCAAGTGAAACAAAAGAGCATATAGAACGTGTTTTAAGCCGTCTGCTTTTTATAATGTTCCTTATAGGCAGTTTCTGCGCGTGCTGTTTAACGGGGCTTATCGACCCGTTTATAGCGCTCGCGTTCGGCAAAAATCTTACGCTCGGCCGTCTTACCGTTTATGTCTGCATTTTTAATCTTTATATGACTGCGGTTGAAATCCCCGTTTGGAGTATGGTAACGGCGTCGGGACTTTTTAAAGCGGATAAGTATATATCGCTCCTTGGTACGGCGGTAAACCTTTTGGTGTCGTACTTTTTGGGAAAAAGCCTCGGTATGGCGGGAATACTCATCGGCACATCGTGCACGTTCGTTATAAAATTTACGCTTAAAATTATACTATTTTACAATAAATTTTTAAAATTGAGCTGTATAAAGATTTTTATAAAAAATCTTCTGTTTGCCTGCGTGACATTTTTTGAGTGTTTCGCGGTGACACTTTTAACAGGCAGAATCAGCCTTTCAAATCCGTATGCCGAATTTGCGGTATTTGCGGTTATATCGGCAGTTGTGCCGATTGCTTCAGGCATTGTTTTGTTTTTTAAAACGGAGGAATTTGAATACAGTGTTAATTTGTTTAAAAACACCTTGGCGCACATATTAAAAAGATAACGACACGTCGGCGATTACCCCGATTTAAAAATGACGGTGAGTATCGGCGGTGCGTTTGAAAAAGGCAAAATTTCTCAAATACTCCGCAAAGCCGATATGGCAATGTATGATGCAAACGAAAAAAGGAACAGTATTTCGATATATGAAGAAATTTAAAGAAATTGACAAATTCGATACAAGGTGTTTTAATAAAGGCGAGGTGAAATCGGCTTGAAAAAATTAAAATATGATATGAAATTTGTACTGCGCGGTATAATGGTGCCGATACTGATACTCGTTGCCGCGGCGGCGCTGGTTTTGTGGATATATTTCTTTAAAATAAGCGAAGCGTCCGAAAAAAGGGCATACCGCCTGCTTGCCGAGGCGGCAAAAACGCTGAACGTTGCAATGGTGGAGAGAAAACAGTCGAGTTTTCAGCAGCTCAACATTATAGCCCACGGAATAAACTGGGATACCGATATTTATAATGATGACAACGTTTTGCGCAAATTAAAAACATTTGCGGACGAAAGCCTTTTTGCGAATATCGCAATTACTGACAAGCGCGGAATTATGCTTTATCAGAACGGCAGTACAGCGGACTGCTCCGACCGCCCGTATTTTAAGGACGCTATGAACGGAAAAACCAGTACGCAGTTTTTAAAATCGGGACGTATGAGCGGTGACACGGTGTTTGTTTTTGCGGTGCCGGTGAGGCAAGGCGGTGAGATAATCGGCGCGATTATCGGAACGAGAAATTTAACCGACATTTTAAGTGTTCTTTCGTTTCAGGACGAAATAGCACAGTATAATTTTCTCTGCAACGGCGACGGAAGGGTTATTTCGGTTCCGTCCGGCGACGATTTGGGTGTGAGCGTCGGCGGAATGCTCGGCAAGTGTTTTAAGGTCGAAAACGGCGAGGTTCAGACTGATGATAACCAAGTCTGCAAGTATAATTATAACGGAAATACATATTACGGAATATACACGCACTCGGGACTTGACGATATTTTTATTTTCAGTATCGTAGGCGAGAGATATGCGTCAAGTCTTGCGGGTTTATACAGTAAATTGGGTGTTATGGTTACGGCAATTATATTTTTGTTTACTATGATTGCCGCGGCGGTGGTTATTATCCGATTAAAGCGCAGAATTACCATCGTAAAGGGAAATGAGCTTGAAAGACGCAAAAAGCTTGAAGAATATCATAATTTTCAGAGCAGACGTCTGCTCGACCGTACAAATGTTTTGGGCGCGTTTAACCTTAACCTTACCAAAAACACGGTTGACAAGGACGGTGAGCTGTTAAAACGTCTTACGGGCAGAGATGCGCAGTACAGCGTTGAAGACCTTTGCGATATTATTTTCGAGCGTATCCACCCGAGCGAACGCGAAAGATACTTGGGGCATCTGTCGCGCGAGGCGCTTATGCTGGCGGCACAAAGGGGAAAAAGTTCGGTTCAGAACGACTTTTTGTTCTACAATCCCGGCGGAAGATACATTTGGTTAAGAGTTGTTGCCGATTTGGTGAAAAATCCGATTACCGGCGATTACGAAGCGCTCGTATACGCGATAGGAATAAACAACACAATGCGTCTTGAGCAAATAGGTAAAAAGCTGATAAGAGAAAACTTTGAGGCTATGGGTCTTATTGATGTCGAGTCGGGACGCGTTTTCGGAATAAAAGCGCTCGGCGGCGGAGATATTATGAACAATCACGGATTGAAAAGCGGGTTAGTATACGACAGTGTGGCACAGACGGCACTTGCGAACTATTTGTCGGAATACGATTTTAAATTTGTGCGCGAAAACATAAGGTTTAAAACGGTTAAAGAAAAACTTGAAACCGCACAAAACTGGAGCGTTACGGTACATTCTTGCCGTATGGGCGGCGACAGGTATTACAAGATAAAATATTCGTATCTTGACGGCGAAAAAGAGAGTATTGTTGTTTCGTGCGAGGATATAACTGATATTCTTGCAAGCAAAATGGATATTGAAACGGGACTTTACAACTCTGCCGGATTTCACGAAAAGGTTACCGAATGGCTTAAAGAAAATCCAGGCAAAAAATACCGTATGTATCGATACAATCTTGACGGATTCAGCAATATCAACGGCACATACGGCTATGAGGCGGGCAACAAGGTTTTGCGCGACATTGCAAAACATATGCGTGCGCGAAGTACAGACAGCAGTTTTGCGGCGCACCTTAACGCCGACCATTTTGTGCGTTTCTGCTCCGAGGATTATCCGTCGGCGGAGGAGTGCTACAAAAAGTTTTTGAGCGATTTTGCCGATTACGAAATTCACTATCCGCTGACCATTCACATCGGTGTTTACGACCTTTGCGAAAAAGACTGCGGCTCATTCACGATGAGCTATAAGGCGCATCTTGCCTTGCAGTCGATAAAGGGCGATTTGGGGACACATATTGCGTATTACAAAAAAGGACTTATGCAGACGGCCAAAAATCAGCAGGAGCTTATCGCCGACGTTGAAAATGCTGTGAAAGACGGTCAGTTTGAAGTGTGGCTTCAGCCGCAGTTTAATTATTCCGGTGCGCTGGTTGGTGCGGAGGCACTCACGC
Organism: Qingrenia yutianensis; assembly: GCF_014385105.1. Classification (NCBI taxonomy): domain Bacteria; kingdom Bacillati; phylum Bacillota; class Clostridia; order Eubacteriales; family Oscillospiraceae; genus Qingrenia; species Qingrenia yutianensis. The sequence continues at coordinate 67,608 of NZ_JACRTE010000001.1, forward strand.
GATGGCGTCATCCCGAAAAAGGGCTTATTATGCCTGCGGATTTTGTTCCGCTTCTTGAAAAAAGCAGACAGATTACGCTTGTTGACGAATTTGTGTGGGACAAGTGCTGCGAATACATAAAAATTCTCGATGGCGAGGGGATAAAGCTTCCGCTTTCGGTTAACGCTTCGCGCATTGACATACGCGATAAAAACGTTTGTCCGCATATTGAAGATATGGCTGAAAGACACGGAATTTCACACGGACTTCTGCGCCTTGAAATCACAGAAAGTGCATATCTTACTGAAACGGAGGAGTTAAAATCCGCCGTTACGGCATTCAAAAACGCAGGATTTGCAGTTGAAATGGACGATTTCGGTTCGGGATATTCGTCGCTTAACATTTTGCTCGATTTGGATATTGACATATTGAAAATTGACAAAAAGCTTGTTTCCAAAGCAGGTATCGGCGATGAAAAGAGCGACAGTATTCTGCGCGCGGTTGCAAATATGGCAAAATCACTTAAAATTTCGGTTATCGCCGAGGGTGTGGAAAACAAAACCCAGGCAGACTTTTTAAATTCCGTCGGCTGTACCGATATGCAGGGATATTACTATGCAAAGCCTATGCCGTTTGATAAGTTTAAAGAATTTATCAAAAATAAAAGGGTTGACGGTTTACAGTAAATAAGAAAACGGCAGTCTTTAAGATGATTTAAAGAACTGCCGTTTTGCTTTTTATAAAATTATGCAGATAAGACCGCCGCTTCCTTCGTTTACAATGCGCTGGAGCGTTTCTTTTATTTTGTCCTGCGCGTCTGTCGGCATAATTTTATAAAAAGCAAAACGGCAGTCTTTAAGATGATTTAAAGAACTGCCGTTTTGCTTTTTATAAAATTATGCAGATAAGACCGCCGCTTCCTTCGTTTACAATGCGCTGGAGCGTTTCTTTTATTTTGTCCTGCGCGTCTGTCGGCATACGGTAGAGTTTGTTGTGCAGACCTTCGTTTACAAGCGAATGGAGAGATTTTCCGAAAATGTTGGACTCCCATATTTTTGTGGGCGACTCGTCAAATTCGTTGAGCAGATATTTTACCAGCTCCTCCGACTGCTTTTCTGTGCCGACGAGAGGACTTACCTCTGTTTCCACGTCAACGCGGATAAGGTGGAGCGACGGCGCCGAGGCTTTTAAGCGTACGCCGAATTTGTTGCCCTGTTTAACGATTTCGGGTTCTTCGAGCGTAAGCTCCTCAATGCCAGGCGAAACAATTCCGTAGCCTTTTTCGTTGACCTCGTTTAGGGCATATGCTATTTTGTCATACTTTTTCTTGGTGTCCGAAAGGTCGCTTATAAGCTCGACAAGCGCTTCTCTGCCCGAAATTTCCATTCCTGTTTTTTCGCCGAGAATTTTGTAGAACAAATCGTCGCTCATAGTTACGCTTATTCTCACGCACCCCGTGCCGAGGCTCATATTTTCAATGTTTGCACCGCTTATGTTTTCGTATTCGTTAAGTCTTTCGGCAAGGTCTTTTACGTCGCTTATTTTTTGTGCGCCGTCCGCATAATTCTTAACGCAGTCTATAACGCCGTCTTTAAGCCAGTGACCGTCCTCGAGCGCGTCAAACCAGTCCGGCAGATTTATGGAAATTTCGGAGAGCGGAAATTCAAAAAGTATGCTTTCCATAATTTTGTTTATATCCTCTTTGGTGAGGTTAGCACAGTCGGTGCAAAGCACGGGAACCTTATATTTTTCCTCAAGCTCCTTTTGCGTACGCTTTGCGGTGTCGCTTTCGGGATTGACACTGTTTACAATCACAACAAACGGCTTGTTTATAGCTTTTAATTCTTTTGCCACTCTTTCTTCGGCGTCTATGTAGTCTGCGCGGTCAATGTCGGTAACCGTGCCGTCGGTAGTTACCAAAATTCCTATGGTGGAGTGTTCGTTGATAACCTTTTTTGTGCCGATTTCCGCCGCCTTTGCGAACGGCATTTCCTCGTCCGACCACGGAGTTTTGACCATTCTCGGCATATCCTCGTCGAAATGCCCGGTTGCGCCGTCAACGATATATCCAACGCAGTCAATCAGCCGAACGTTCATCGCCGCGTTGTCGGCAAGCGAAATTTTCACCGCCTCGTTGGGAACAAATTTCGGCTCGGTTGTCATTATCATTTTGCCCGCACCGCTTTGCGGAAGCTCGTCTTTTGCGCGTTCGCGCTTGTATGCGTCGCCTATGTTGGGAATGACGAGAAGCTCCATAAAACGTTTTATAAACGTGGATTTTCCCGTTCGCACAGGGCCTACGACGCCGATGTATATATCGCCGCCGCACCGCGTGCTTATATCAGAGTAGATATTGTCCATTTTCTTTTCCTCCTGCATATGTTTGATGGTAAATATATATGTGGATTAGCCTAAAGTTATTCATACATTTGTTTTGGTGTTGTAATTTATAAAAATTTGTGGTAGAATGTATATTATAATGAAAAATTATGCGTCAAATGAACATAAGGAATGATGAAAATGATTTTTAGGGGTGTTGACAACCCGAAGTGCTTTTACTGCCAGCACGCAACGCATATTGAAAATTCGGACAGTGTGATGTGCGACAGAAAAGGCGAGGTTAAAAAAGACTATCTTTGCAGAAAGTATAAATTTGATATTTTTAAATGTAATTTCAAGCGCAAAAAGACAGTTATATTAGAGAAATTCGACAGAAAGGATTTTGAGCTTTAGAAGATGATTTTACAGTTAAACAAGGTTTCAAAAAGCTTCGGCACCGACGAAATTTTAAACGACATTACCTTTTCGGTAAACGACGGCGGCCGCATAGGCATAATAGGCAAAAACGGGTGCGGAAAAACCACTTTGCTCAATATCATTTCTGGAAGTACGAGTTTTGAAGGCTCGTGTCAAACGGCAAAGGATACGCGCATAGGTTTTCTCCGCCAGACGGGTTGTGAGGTTATGACAACCACCATTATCGAAGAAATGACAAGCGTTTTTGCCGATGTTTTTGAAATTGAAAAGGATTTAAGACGTCTTGAAAACGAAATTGCAGACGAACAGGACGAAAAAAAACGCGAGGTTTTGCTCAATTCGTATGCAAAAAAGAGTGAAATGTTTGAAAAGAAAGACGGATTTTTGATAAAAACGAAAATCAACACCATTCTAACGGGTATGGGTTTTGATAAATTCGACCTCAATATGCCGGCGGAAAACTTGTCGGGCGGTGAAAAAACAAAGCTTTCGTTTGCAAAGCTTTTGCTTGAAGAAAGAGAACTTCTGCTTCTCGACGAGCCGACAAACCATCTCGATTTTAAAACAATGCAGTGGCTTGAAGGGTATCTTAAAAGCTACCGCGGTGCGCTCATTACCGTCAGCCACGACCGTTATTTTCTCGACAGAACGGTAAACGCGGTATACGAAATTGAAAACACGCATATGAAAAAATACACGGGAAACTATACCGCGTATCTTGAGCAGAAAAAGAAAAATCTTGAGGTTGAAGAAAAAGCGTACGCAAAACAGCAGAACGAAATTAAAAAGCTTGAAGAATACGTTGCCAAAAATCTTGTGCGCGCGTCAACCACCAAAATGGCGCAGAGCAGGCAGAAAAAGCTTGATAAAATGGAGCTGTTGGAGCGTCCGGGCGAAAACAACGACAGCGCGCGTTTTGACTTTGAAATTGAATATCCGTCTTACAAAGAGGTTTTAAACGTTGAGGATTTGAGCGTTTTTGTTGAGAACAAAGACGGGGTGCGCACGCTTATAAAAAATGCGGATTTTAAGGTTCTGCGCGGTGAAAAAACCGCACTTATCGGCGATAACGGTGCAGGGAAATCCACGCTTTTAAAAACAATTCTCGGAATTTACAAAAATTATACCGGTGAATTTGAAATCGGCAGAAACACCGAAATAGGGTATTACGACCAGGAACTTAACATTTTAAACGGCGACAAAACCGTGTTTGACGAAATTTATGACCGCCACCCGCGGTTTGAAGAAAGCAAAATCCGCACGCTATTGGGTTCGATGAATTTTTACGGCGAGGACGTTTTCAAGAAGATAAATTCTCTTTCGGGCGGTGAAAAGGCAAAGCTTGCGTTTTTGGTGCTGATGCTCGAAAAAAACAACACCCTGTTTTTGGACGAACCGACAAACCACCTTGACCTTGCGTCCAAAGAAAAGCTGGACGAGGCGCTTATGAAATTTGACGGAACACTGTTTTTCGTGTCGCACGACCGATATTTTTTGAACAAGGTTGCGACGAAAATCATAGAGCTCGGCAGTGAAAAAATTTCGGTTTACGAGGGAAATTACGACTATTATCTTGAAAAAAAGACCGAGGCGGACGAGGCGAGCGAAAAGAACATTCAAAAAGAGAAAAAGACGAACGATTATTTTGAAAACAAGAAAAAACAGTCGCTTATAAAGAGCCTCGAAAAGAAAATTTCTGCGTGCGAAGAAGAAATTTTGAGCCTTGACGGCGAGATTGAGGAAACGGACAGGCTTTTGAACGAAAGCGGGTCGGATTTGGACAAGTGCCGTGAACTTTTTGAAAAGCTAAATACCTTAAACGAGCGTCAGAATGAACTTTACAAAACGTTTGAGGAGCTTGAAAATCAGCTTGAAACGGCAAAGGAAGAATAAATTTTACGGAGGAGAAAATGTCGGAACGCGTAATTTTGCACTGTGACTTAAATTCGTTTTTCGCGTCGGTCGAATGCCTTGATTTACCGCATTTAAAGGACGTTCCGATGGCAGTTGCCGGGAGCAGTGAAGACAGGCACGGAATAATTCTCGCAAAAAACGAGGCCGCGAAAAAGTTCGGCGTTAAAACCGCGGAAACAATCTGGCAGGCAAAATTAAAATGTCCCGACCTTGTGACCGTTCCTCCGCACTATGGAAAATATAAGTATTATTCCGAAGAAATCAACAAAATTTATTATAATTACACCGATTTGGTCGAGCCGTTCAGCATTGACGAATCATGGCTCGACGTTACGGGAAGTCAGAAGCTTTTCGGCACGGGATATGAAATCGCGAAAAAAATCAGCGATGAAATAAAAGAAAAAACGCATCTTACCGTATCAATCGGCGTATCGTTTAATAAAATTTTCGCAAAGCTCGGCAGTGACTACAAAAAGCCCGACGCGATAACCGTTATTTCAAAAGAAAATTATAAGCGCATTTTGTTTCCGCTCCCTGCGTCGGATATGCTTTTTGTCGGGCGCGCGACGCTTTCACAGCTTGAAAAAGTGGGAATAAGAACGATAGGCGACATTGCAAATTCGCAAAAAAGCACGCTGGTAAAACTTTTGGGAAAATCGGGCGAAACGCTCTATATTTATGCAAACGGTTTGGATACGTCGCCCGTTGTGTGCGAGAGAGAAAAGGAAAAATCAATCGGAAACGGGCACACTTTTAAAAGAAATCTTCTCGGTGAAGAGGACGTTAAAAAGGCGCTCACAATCATTTGCGACACCGTTTCCACGCGTCTGCGCAAGAAAGGTTTTAAGTGCAGAACCGTTTGCGTGACGATAAAAAATCCCGATTTAAAGAAGTTTTCGCGCCGAAAGAAAACGGCATATTTCACAAACACCGAGCGTGATTTGTTTGAAACGTCGTTTGAAATTGTAAAGGAAAACTGGAATTTTGACGAGCCGATACGTATGATAACCGTCACGGCGGGCGATTTTGAGGGCGATACTCCGACCGAACAGGTGAGCTTTTTTGATAACGTGAAAACACAGGATAAAAAACTTGAAAGTTTTGACAGTTCCATTGACGAAATACGGCGCCGTTTCGGAAACGGTGCGGTTTCGTTTGCATCACAGCTTGAGGGCGACCTTTTGACGAAATACGAGGAAAAAGAAGATGAAGATTAAAATAATTTGTGTGGGAAAGATTAAAGAAAAATATTTTGCGGACGGGATTAAAGAGTATGAAAAGCGTCTTTCGCGTTTTTGCAAGTTTGAAATATGCGAGGTTGCGGACGAGAAAATCCCCGACAATGCGAGCGAAAAAGAGGCGCTTGCTGTGCTTGACAGCGAGGGCGCGAAAATCGAAAAGCACATCGGAAAAGGCGACTATATAATCGCACTCTGTGTTGAGGGAAAAAACATTTCGTCCGCCGATTTGGCAAAGAAATTTTCCGAAATCCAGCTTTCGGGAAAGAGCGGAATTACATTTATTATAGGTGGTTCGCTCGGCATTTGCGGCAGGGTGAAAAATATGTCTGATTTTAGATTGAGCTTTTCAAAAATGACATTTCCTCACCAGCTTATGCGTCTTATTCTGACCGAACAAATTTACCGCGCGTTTAAGATAAACGCAAACGAGGAATATCATAAATGAAATAATATTACAAAAAAATCCGAAGCCGTAACAAATGGCTTCGGATTTTCGGTCTTTATATGGTAAGCGTGCCGTTTTCGGTTTCGAGAAGAATTAAAATTTTCTCCTCTGCACCGGTTGTCGCATTGATATAAACGATATAATTTTTGCCGTTAAATTTTCCTTTAAATTCATAGCAAAGCACCTCGGTTTTGTTTTCTTTCGGAATTGCCGCAAGGTTTTCGGAGGTGATTTCTATGCTTTTCGACACTTTTTCGCGCGCCTCATCAAGCGTAAGAGATACGCCGTTCAAATTTCTGTGTTCCTCGTGCGACATAATATATCCGTTTGCCTCAAATCCCAAAATTTCGCCGTTGTCGAGCGCAATTTTAATTTTTATAAGGTCGGAATACATTGTTACATCATCTTCAACATACGCGTAGTTTATGGTTGCGATGTTGTTTCTTATTTCATAATAGCTTTCTTTCATAGAATAACATTTGTTTTTTGCAAGGCAGTCCGCACCGAGGCGTACCGCGTCGGAAATATCGAGCTTTGTTTCCGCAACATCGCGGTTTTTCAGCATATAAAGCACATATCCGCCGTTTTCGGTAATTTCGATATAAGCGTCGTCGCCACCCGAATTTGCCGCCGAAAATACATAGGTCGGAATGTTTGAATTTGATTTTCCTCTTGCCGACACTTTTTTAGGCTCGTTTAAAAATTCCTTTGCAATTTCCATAGCGTGCTGTTCGGTGATTTTGTTGGTTTTTGAAAGCATTTTCGCGCTGATTTTGTTTATGTGGTCGGAAAACGGACCGTCATAAATGAGCGACGGATATTCCTCAAATTCCTTTTCCATTTTCTCTGCCGACGAGCCTATATCAAGCTTTTTGTCCTCGCTTGCAAGCACCTCGGACGACTTTTCGGAAATATCAAAAGAAAGTTTGCCGGAGAACAAATCGTTTTGAATTTCAAAAAGCGTCTGCGTGAGGGTGGAGGAGTATTTTGCCAAATCTTCAAGCTGTTTTTTCTCGTCCGCCGAAAGTTCCTCGCCGCGAAGCCCTTTTTTTGATATGGAATAGGTATAGTCGCCGACCTGTGTTAAAAATTTCGCCGTGTTGTCAATTTCAACGTGCGAAATGGGCAGTTCGCCGAGGTTTGCCTGTGCAAACGACGCTTTCTGATAAATTTCGTTTGACAAATCATTGAGCGCATACGGCGAATTTGTAACGACACATTTCGACAAAAGCGTGTCAATATCTTTAACACAGTCGGTAAGCTGTAAAAACGAACGTGTGTAAACGTCGTTAAGCTGACCTTTCATAGCCTCTGCCGTGTTATTTTTCACAATCGCCGCCGAGAACGTTATAACCAGCAAAAGCGTTACGAGAATGAGAAAATATCCCATTGACGGTTTTGACTTTCTGTTTTCGTTTGAATTTTCCATATTGTTTTTCCTTTCAAAAATTATAGTAGGTAAAACTCTATTTTGCAAAGGTGTGATTTCCGAGTACCTTTACCACAGGACGTGAATAAATCCATTTGTTTGTGGTTTTCGCCGGGTTGTAGTAATATATCGCACCGCCCGACGGGTCCCAGCCGTTGAGCGCGTCCTGACAAGCTTTGTAAACGGTGGAGCTTTTGTCGAGCGACGCGTGAATTTGCCCGTCGTTTACCGCAGTGAACGCGCCGGGCTGATAAATTACACCGGCTATGGTGTTTGGAAATGACGGGTGCTTAACGCGGTTTAAAATTACAGCCGCAACGGCGACCTGACCTTCGTAAATTTCGCCCCGTGCCTCGCCGTTTACCGCGCGCGCCAAAAGTTCGAGGTTTTGTTCATACGTGTTTGTGTCGGCATACGCCTTTTCGGTTTTTGACAAAAACGGAATTGATACAATAAGCGCAAAAAGAAGCACAAACGCAGCACTTATAAAAAACTTGTTTGATGAAATATGCTTTTCTTTCATAATTTCCTCCGTAAATAAAATTTTCTTATGCAATAATATTTTTCATATTTATCAAAAAAATATACACAAGCTTTCATATAATAAAAAATTTTCAAATATAAATAAAATAAGTTTAAATTTAAGGAGGATAAAATTTATGGAAAAACTTTCAAGAGCGCAGGGCGCAGACATAGTACATAATCTTATAATGGAAAACAGGGCACACCTTAACGTTTCGGGTGTGGAGGACGTGGAAAGCTTTAACGACGAGGAAATAATACTTCATACTAAAATGGAGGTGCTTATAGTTACGGGGAGCGAGCTTAAAATAAACAAATTGAGCGTCGATGCCGGCGAAGTGGAAATAGAAGGATATATCGACTGTTTGCGTTATGCCGCACCGCGCGCAAGTGCAGGCGGATTTTTAAGCAGAATATTCAAGTAAATTTTTAAGGTGATAAAATGGAAATTTCGGTGAGTGCAGAGGCGCTCGTCTTTTTAAAAACCGTGCTCGGCGGAGCTGTGTGCGGTATGATTTTTGATATTTACAGAATTTTAAAAAGCGTGAAGAAAAGTATGTTTATGATTGAAGCGGGCGATATAATTGTCTGGATTGTTGTGGCAATGATGTCTTTTTTCGCGGTGTTTTTCGCAAATTCGGGCGAGGTGCGCTGGTATGAAATAGTGGCACTTTTCACGGGATTTGTGCTCTACACCGTGTCGGTGAGCAAATATTTCATAACTTTTGTAAAATTTATTGCAAAAACGCTTAAACTTACGCTTGTGCCGGTTGTACGGCTGTTGAAAGCCGTAAAAAACATAGGTTTGTTTATATTTTCATATGTAAAAAAGCCGTTTGTATTTGTCGAAATTTGTCTAAAATTACAAAAAAAGCGCTTTAGATTTATAAAAAATCAACAAATTTTTGATTTTAGGCGTTTAAAACGCATTTTTCGTAAAAATTGACTTTACATTTTGAAATGTTTGCGATATAATATATATGGTGTTATTGTAGATAGGTGTATAAACTTATCGTGTTTGATTTGAATTTACGGATTTGATATATTTGGCGGAGGGCGAATGATGCAGAAGAGAAAGCTTAAAAGAAAGCTGACTTTAAGTAAGCTGCTGGCGCTTGTTTTTATGTGCGCGGCTGCCGTTATTTTGATAAAGCAACAGGGTGAAATAAATTATCATAACAAAAAAATCGCACAGCTTCAGTCTGATATTAAAACAGAGGAGAAGCTTAAAAAGGAACTTGAAGAAAAAAGTGCGATTTATTCATCGGATTACTACATAGAAAAGATAGCGAGAGAAGAACTCGGGCTTGTTATGCCCGACGAAAAAGTGTTTATCGACGCTAACGGTAACTAAATATTTAAAATACTTCCGGTATTTGCATACGTCGGGCGCGCGTGCGCTCAAACATTAAGGAGGCAATTTTTACTGATGCAGGTTGAAGTCGGCAAAATTTACGAAGGAAAGGTTACGGGTATCACAAATTTCGGCGCGTTTGTCGAAATAGGGGCAGGCGCTACAGGGCTTGTGCATATTTCAGAAGTGGCGCTCGAATATGTTAAGGATATACGCGAACATCTCAAGGTTGGAGAGACGGTTAAAGTAAAGGTTACAAACGTTGACCCGAGCGGAAAAATCGGTCTTTCCATAAAGCAGGCAATTAAGCAGGAGGAGGCGTCGGCGCCCAAATCAAAGCGTCCTGCGGAGTTTGTCTGGGACAAAAAACCTGCCGGCGACATTTCTTTTGAAGAAAAGCTTAACAAATTTAAGCAGGCGAGCGAAGAAAAAATGCACGACTTAAAAAGAAGTATGGAGCCGAAACGCGGTTCAAACCGTAAAAATTATTAAAAATCAAAGAACGCTTAAAGTGTTAAGCGTTCTTTTTTTGCAATAATATCGGGAAATATGCGCTTTTATCAAAATTTGCACTTGATAACGGCGAGAAAAAAAGGTATAATATTATATTATATAAATTCGGTGGTGACGAAATTGACCGGCAACAATCTTAAAATATATGATAACAATGCTTTAATTGATAATGAAGATTTAAACGAAAATTCGGATAACGTTGAAAAAAACGACAGCGAAAACGATAAGAAAACAAAAATTCTTCCGCTTTTGCCTCTTAAAGGTCTGCCTGTTTTTCCGTATATGGTTTTGCATTTTGACGTGCGCCGTGCGTTTTCCATAAAAGCGCTTGAAGGCTCGCTTGCGGAAAATCAGCTTATATTCTTGACCGCGCAGAAAAATCCGCTCATAAACGCGCCTATGCGTGACGAACTTTTTTGGACGGGCACCGTTGCGAGAATTAAACAGGTTTTAAAACTTCCCGAAAACAACGCGCGCGTGCTTGTTGAAGGAATAAGCCGTGCGCGAATTGTGAAATTTATCGCAGACGTTCCGTATTTTGAGTGCGAAATTGAGGAGCTTGAAAGCTTTTGCGCGGACGATGAAGAAACGCAGATTAAAAACGAGGCGCTTATGCGCAAAATAAAATCCCAGCTTATAAGCTACTATGACGTTAACCCGAAATTTACGCCTGACGCAGTAAAAAGTGCGGCGGAAATTACAAATCCGAACGAATTTGCCGACCTTGTGAGCGCCGGCATAAGTTTTGATATTGACGCAAAACAGGCGCTTCTGGAGGAAACAGACGTTACAAAACGCCTTGAAATGCTTGTTGATTTTATCGACCGCGAAATAAAAATTCTGACGGTTGAGCGCGATATAAACCGCAAAGTGAGCGGAAATATCGACAAAAATCAAAAAGATTATTATCTGCGCGAACAGCTTAAAGTTATACGTTCGGAGCTTGGCGACCGCGACGAAATCGAGGCGGAGGCGGACGAGCTTAAAGACAGGCTTGTGAGAGCCAATGCGCCCGATTATGTCCTTAAAAAGGCGGACAAAGAGCTTTCGCGTATGGTGAAAATGCAGTCGGGAAATCCCGAGACTTCAGTTATCCGCACATATGTCGAATGGCTTTGCGACATTCCGTGGAGCGTTTCGACCGAGGAAAACAATGATATAGAAAGCGCAAAAAAAGTGCTTGACGACGACCATTACGGTCTTGAAAAGGTGAAAGAGCGAATTTTGGAATATCTCGCAGTGCGTAAGCTTTCGGGAAACTTAAAATCGCCCATAATCTGCCTTGTCGGCCCTCCGGGGGTGGGAAAAACGTCAATCGCGCTTTCGGTTGCGCGCGCACTCGGAAGAAATTACGCGCGTATATCGCTTGGCGGTGTGCGCGACGAATCGGAAATCCGCGGTCACAGAAAAACGTATATCGGTTCTATGCCCGGACGTATAATTTCCGCGTTAAAACAGGCAAAATCGAACAATCCTCTGCTTTTGCTTGATGAGATAGACAAGCTTTCGCGCGACTTTAAGGGCGACCCGTCGTCGGCGCTTTTGGAGGTTTTGGACGCCGAACAGAATTTTGCATTCCGCGACCATTATATCGAACTTCCGTTCGACCTTTCAAAAACGCTTTTCATAACAACCGCAAATTCGCTCGACGGCATTGACAGACCTCTGCTTGACCGTATGGAGGTTATTCATATTTCGGGCTATACCGACGAGGAAAAGCTTAATATCGCGAAAAAATATCTTGTGCCGAAACAGCTTAAACAAAACGGACTCAAAAAGTCGAACGTTAAATTTTCGGACGGCTCGCTCATTTCGGTTATCGACAATTACACGCGTGAGTCGGGTGTGAGAGAGCTGGAGAGAAAAATCGCCGCGGTTTTGCGCAAATGTGCAAAACGAATTGCCGGCGGTGAGGTTAAAAGCGTGTCGGTGAGCGAAAAAAATATCGAAAGCTACCTCGGCAGAAAAATATTTATCAAAAACGAGAAAAACAGAGAAAGCGAAATCGGCATTGTAACAGGTCTTGCGTGGACGCAATACGGCGGCGATACGCTTTCGGTTGAGGTTAATGTATCCAAGGGAAGCGGAAAAATCGAGCTTACAGGCTCGCTCGGCGACGTTATGAAAGAGTCGGCTATGACCGCAATCAGCTTTGTGCGTTCGTGCGCCGATAAGTACGGATTTGACGGTGATTTTTACAAAAATAACGACATTCACATTCACGTCCCCGAGGGTGCAACGCCGAAAGACGGTCCGTCGGCAGGCATAACGATGGCGACTGCGCTTATTTCCGCGCTTTCGGGAAAACGCGTGAAAAAGGACGTTGCAATGACGGGAGAAATCACGCTCCGAGGCAGAGTTTTGCCCATCGGCGGACTTAAAGAAAAGTCGCTCGCGGCGTACCGCATCGGAATCGGCACAATCGTAATTCCCGACGAAAATGTTCCTGATTTGGAGGACATTCCGCAAAATATCCGCGAAAAAATCAACTTCGTGCCGGCTAAAAATATGGACACAGTGCTCAAAACCGCATTGGAACAGGAGTAAAATTTATGAATTTAAACAATGTTTCGCTTACCGTTTCGGCGGTTGATATGAAGCAATATCCAAAAACGAATTTTAAGGAAATCGCGTTTGCAGGACGCTCAAATGTCGGCAAATCGTCGCTTATAAACAAGCTTTTGAACAGAAAAAGCCTTGCGCGCGTCAGCTCAAAGCCGGGCAAAACTGCAACGATAAATTTTTATAATATCGACAACACAATGAATTTTGTAGACCTTCCCGGTTACGGCTACGCAAAGGTTTCAAAAGCGGAAAAGAAAAAATGGGCGGATATGATTGAAACGTATCTTAACACGCGCGAGCAGTTATGCCAGGTTATTTTGCTGGTTGACAGCCGTCACACGCCCACCGAAAACGACATTACAATGCTCCGCTATATCCGCGCGTGCTGTGAAAGGGCGGTTGTTATCGCCACGAAATGCGACAAGCTTTCGGCATCACAGTTAAACGAGCATCTTTCCGACATTATAAAAACGCTATCGCTTTCGGGCGACGACATTATAATTCCGTTTTCAACGGTAAACGGCACGGGTGTTGAGGAATTTTACGCATATATTGAAGAAGTTTTGGAAATTGAAGTATAAAAATGGAGAATAAAATGACAAATTTGCTTGATGGATTGAACGACAGACAAAAAGAGGCAGTTACAACAACCGAGGGTCCGCTTTTGGTGCTTGCCGGCGCAGGAAGCGGAAAAACAAAGGTTTTAACGCACAGAGTTGCGTATATTCTGGAAAACAGGCTTGCCGCGCCGTGGGAGATTTTGGCGATAACATTCACCAACAAAGCGGCAAACGAAATGTGCACGCGTATTGCAAACATCGTGGGTCAGATGAGCGAAGATATTTGGATAAAAACCTTCCACTCGGCGTGCCTGCGCATATTAAGACGCGATATTGAAAAACTCGGCTACACGTCAAATTTCAATATTTACGACACAAACGACCAGAAAAGGCTTATCAAAGACTGTCTGCGCGAACTTAACTTAAACGAGGACAATTATCCGATTAAAAGCGTTATTTCAAAAATCAGCTCGGCTAAAGACGAAATGATTGACTGCAAGGAGTTTGCAAAGCGCAATGACGACTTCCGCGGTGAAAAATACGCGATGATATACGCGCGTTATCAGCAAAAACTCAAAGAAAACAACGCTATGGATTTTGACGATTTGATTGCAAAAACCGTCGAACTTTTTAAGGATAATCCCGACGTTTTGGAATATTATCAGAATAAATTCAAATACATAATGGTGGATGAGTATCAGGATACAAACAATTTGCAGTATATTTTCGTGTCTATGCTCGCCGAAAAGCACCGCAACATCTGCGTTGTGGGCGACGACGACCAGAGTATTTACAAATTCCGCGGCGCGAATATAAGAAATATTCTCGACTTTGAAAAGCAGTTTGACGACGCGAAAAATATCAAACTTGAACAGAATTACCGCTCAACCCAGACAATTCTCGACGCGGCGAATGCGGTTATAGCAAACAACTTTGAGCGCAAAGAAAAAAAGCTTTGGACAAATCAGGGCGAAGGCGAAAAAATCGAGGTGCGCACCTGCAGTGACCAGGTGGACGAGGCGATGTATATTTCGGGCGAGATAGAAAAACTTGTTTCGTCGGGCAAATATTCGTATAAGGATATTGCGATTTTATACCGTACCAACGCGCAGACACGTGCGCTTGAAGATAACCTCTCGTGTCCGTACAGAGTGCTTTCGGGTTTGAGGTTTTACGATACAAAGGAAATCAAGGATATTTTGTCGTATTTGAGGGTTATCTACAATCCCAACGACGATGTTAATTTAACCAGAATTATAAATGTTCCCAAACGCGGAATAGGTGACACCACGGTGGGAAAAATCGCCGCATTTGCCGAGAGTATGGGCGTTAGTATGTTTGACATTATAAGCGACGAAAAATACCTCGAGGCACTCGGACGGAGCAGTGCGAAAATCCGCGAGTTTTCGGCGATTATAAACAATTTGCGTGAATATATTGATAACATTCCGCTTGTTGACCTTATGGACAAAGTTTTTACCGAAACGGGTTATGCCGACAGCCTTATGACTGAAAATACCCCCGAGGCAAGGGGCAGAATTGAAAATCTTCAGGAGTTTAAGTCAAAAGCTTTGGAGTATGAGAAAAACGTTGAAGAACCTACATTCGGCGGATTTCTGGACAATATTTCGCTTGTGTCGGACATTGACAACTACGACACCGAGCAGGATGCTATCGTTTTGATGACTCTGCACAGCGCAAAGGGACTGGAATTTCCCGTTGTGTTTATGTGCGGACTGGAAAAGGGACTTTTCCCGAGTTATCAGTCGGAGGGCGAGCTTGACAAGCTGGAGGAGGAAAGACGTCTTTGCTATGTGGGAATTACGCGCGCACGTGAAAAATTATACATCACATATGCGCTTCAGCGCGTGATGTTCGGCAAAACCGAAAGTAAGGTTGTGTCGGAATTTGTGGGCGAAATTCCCGAAAAACTTCTTAACCGCACCGACAACGTTGTAAGAAAACAGTTTGCGTCATACGGCAGTGCGAGGGGATATTCGGGAAGCGACCTTTTCGGCGGTGCCGGTAAAAAGAGCGATATGGATTACAGTGCGATTATCGCAAAAAGCACCAAGAGCGGTGCGGAGATGAAAAGCAGTGTGACCTACAAAAAAGGCGAGAGAGTTATGCACAAAAAATTCGGCGAAGGTATGATTGTGGGCATAACCGAAAGCGGCGGCGATATGATGCTTGAAATTTTGTTTGACAATGTCGGAACGCGTAATCTTATGGCGTCGTTCGCACGGCTCAAAAAACTTTAAAATGAGGGAATATTTTGGAACAGTATGCTGATTTTGCTTATTATTACGATAAGCTCACTTATGATGTCGAATACGAAAAAATTGCTGATTTTGTGAAGAAAATTTTTGATAAATATGCAAACGGCAAGGTGTCGCTTGTGTGCGACCTTGCGTGCGGAACGGGCACGGTGTGCAATTTTCTGGCTGATTCGGGTTTCGATATGATAGGTGTGGATTTTTCGCCGAGTATGCTTAATATTGCTATGGAAAAGCGCGGCGAAAGGAACATTCTGTATCTTAATCAGGATATTGCTGATTTTGAACTTTACGGCACGGTTGACGCGTTTCTGTGCCTTTTGGACAGCGTAAATCATTTGGACTGTGAGGACGATTTTGAAAGAATGTTCAATTACGCGAATAATTATCTCAATCCCGAGGGATTGTTTATATTTGATGTAAATTCGCCGTATAAATTTGAGCATATTTTATCGGACAACGTTTTTACATACGACAGCGACGATATTTACTATGTCTGGGAAAATGATTTTGACAAAGACGAGGGCATATGCACGTTTTATCTCACGTTTTTTGTAAACGAAAACGGGCTTTACAGACGTTTTGACGAACAGCATACCGAAAGAGTTTACACCGATGAAAAAATACGTAAAACCGCCGAAAAAAACGGCTTTGAAATTGTCGGAATGTTCGGCGGAAATTATGATTTCAAATCTCCCGAATGTGATGAAGAACGGATTTTTTACGCTGCGAAAAAGATAAAAAACGTTAAAATGGAAAAATAATTTTTAAATAGAAACGGCATTTTTGCCGTTTTTTGTTTTGCATTAAAAACGTCTTATTTGCGGATAATATTAAGGCAAAGGAGCTGAAATTATGAGCAAAATAAGGCGTGAGAGAACGAAAAAGAAAAAAGAAAACGGCGCTGTTCCGATTTGGGAACAAGACCTTCTCGACACCTGCAAAGCTGCATCGGCAACCGACTGTACGGGACTTATTCAGATTTCACCGATTGATGAAAACGAAATTGAGGCGTACAAAGATGTTTACGATTTCGGTCCTTCACCCGACGATTATGTAGACTGATAAATATTGACTGATAAGAAAGCAAAACCCCGTTTTTGACGGGGTTTTGCTGTATCTTGCTATCGTTGGTTAGGCATCAGAGGATCGAACCCCGTATGCCTTGCATTTTAAAAATTTCATGCCTTTTCGGCTTGTCGTCCTCGAAAGGCGTCAGCCTATCTTCGTCCTCCGTACCGAAAATTCAAATAATTTTTAAAACGGAAGGTCGAAGAGTTTAAATAGAGCAAATTTTTTAAAAAGACAAGGAGAAAAGCTGAGTTAATACTAACGTATAACATAGCTTTTCAACGCAGTATTTTGGAAAATTTGCCTATTTAAACCACACGGGGTTTGATCTTCTGATACCTAAATTCTTTCATTTTTCTGTCCATTGAGCGTTGTGCGTCTTTTTTTGCAATGCTTTGGCGCTTGTCGTAATCTTTTTTGCCGCGTGCAAGTGCAATTTCTACCTTAACCTTTGAATTTTTAAAATAAATTTTTGTCGGCACAAGCGAAAAACCTTTTTCTTTTGTCTGACCTATAAGCTTTCTTATTTCGCTTTTGTGCAAAAGAAGTTTGCGGTCGCGCATAGGGTCTTTATTAAAAATATTTCCCTTTTCAAACGGACTTATGTGCATTTGCTTTATGTAAACCTCGCCGTTTGAAATTTGCGCGTATGCTTCTTTGAGGTTAACTTTGCCGTCACGCAGAGATTTTACCTCCGTTCCGGCAAGGCTGATACCGCACTCTAACTGCTCGATTATAAAATAATCGTGCCACGCTTTTTTATTTTGTGCAATTATTTTTATACTGTCCAATTTTTACACCTCAACTTAAAACAAAATCTATTTTATGCGAAAGTACGTCAACATTTGCAACGATAACTTTCACTTCGTCGCCGATTTTATAAATTTTTCCGCTCCGCTCACCGCGCAGGGAATAGGTTTTCTCATCATAAACATAATAATCGTCGTCAAGGTCGGCAACGCGCACAAGCCCCTCGACGCTGTTTTCAAGTTCAACAAAAAATCCGAACGATGTAACCGACGAAATAATTCCGTCAAATTCACCGCCGACCTTATCTTCCATAAATTCAGCTTTTTTGATGTCGCAAACCTCGCGTTCCGCCTCCTGTGCGGTGATTTCCGTTTCGCTCGAATGAACTGCCGTACGCTCGGTAAACGCGGTAAGATAATTTATTCGCTCCTCGGTTAAACCGCCGTTTAAAAATTCCTTTATAATTCGGTGAATAGCAAGGTCGGGGTAACGTCTTATGGGCGACGTGAAATGACAGTAATATTCAAACGCAAGCGAAAAATGTCCTGCGTTCTGCGACGAATATTTCGCTTTCATAAGCGAACGCAAAAGCGCGGTTGAAATTATTCTTTCGTAGGGTGTGTTTTTGATTTTGTCCAAAAGACGCGCAAATTCTTTCGGGTGCGGTTCGGACGCGCCTTTTATTGAAAATCCCATATTCTTGACAAATTCGTTAAACGCCGTTATTTTCTCCGCGGACGGTTTTTCGTGCACTCGGTATACAAACGGCACGCTTGCCCAGAAAAACGTTTCTGCAACCGTTTTGTTGCACATCAGCATAAATTCCTCAATAATCGAATTTGCGATCGTTATTTCGCGTTTTGAAATCTTTATCGGTCTGCCGTTTTCGTCAAGCTCAATTTTCGTTTCGGGAAAATCAAAGTCGATACCGCCTTTTTTTAGGCGTTTTCCCTTTAAAATAAGTGCAAGCGTCTGCATTAAATACAAATCGTCCAAAATATGCTTATACTTTTTGCAAAGCTCTTTGTCGCCGTCAAGAATTTTCGTGACGTCCTCGTAGGTCATACGTTCTTTTGTTTTGATAATTCCCTCGCATACTTCGGAATTTGTAAGATTTCCCTTTTCGTCAATTTCCATTATAACAGATAAAGTCAGCCTGTCAACCCTCGGATTGAGCGAGCATATGCCGTTTGAAAGCTTTTTCGGGAGCATAGGCACAACGCGGTCGGCAAAATATACGCTCGTTCCGCGCTTGTATGCCTCCTTGTCGATTGCGCCGTTTTCTTTTACATAGTGCGTAACGTCGGCAATGTGAACGGATAAGATATATCCGTTTTCGCTCTTTTTGACGCACACCGCGTCGTCCAAATCTTTTGCGTCCGCGCCGTCGATTGTGATAACGGTGTCTTTTCGGAAATCGCGTCGGTTTTGAATTTCGGATTCTTTTATTTCTTCACTTATTTTGTCCGCCTCGGCAAGCGTTTTTACGTCAAATTCGTCATCAATTCCGAAACGCTTTATAACCGACAGAACGTCAACGCCTTTCTCGGCATAATTGCCCAGAATTTCGGTAATAATTCCCTCGGGATTTTTTCTCTCGGCGTTAAACTCCGTGATTTTGCAAACAACCTTGTCACCGTCTTTAACGCCCGAATTTTTGTATTTTGAAATAAAAATATCCTGCTTGATGCGCCTGTCGTCGGGGACAACAAACCCGAAATTACGGTTTTTTTCAAACGTGCCGACAATATATTCCGACGCGCGCTTGAGCACCGACACAACCTCGCCCTCACCGCGCTTGGTTTTGGTTTTTCTGCTCGTTATTCGCACCGATACCGTGTCGCCGTTCATTGCACCGCCTGTTTTGTCGGACGGAATGAAAATGTCGCCGTCCCCGCAGAGCATAAACCCGAAACCGCGCTCGGTGCTCTGAAATTTTCCGCTTACAAGACCGAGAGTTTTTGCGAGCACATAGCGTTTTTTCTTGGTTTTAACAATAACTCCGTCATCGCAAAGCTCTTTTATTATGTTTTCAAATTCCGCCGTGTCGCCGTCGGGTACGCCGAGAACCGCTTTTATATCGTCAAGCGTCATCGGAACATACAAATCGTCGGCAAAAAATGCGGAAAGTTTTTCTTTTTGTGTCATAGTCCGTAAAACCTCACTAATGCTAATATAGCTGAAATTACCAATATTATATCCTAATTGTAACATATTTTTCAAAAAAAGATACTGTTTTTTTAAAAATACTTGAAATTTTGTTTGAAAAATACTAAAATAGATACATAAATGTGCAAAAAACATATGAAAGGACGATAAAAATGTCTGTTTTTGATAAAGCAAAAATTATACTTCCCAAAAACTGCGATATGGAAAAATGGAGCGTTGTGGCGTGCGACCAGTACACCTCCGAACCGCAGTATTGGGAAAGCGTGAAAAAAACCGTGGGAAATGCACCGTCTGTGCTCAATATGATTTTTCCCGAAATTTATTTAAATGACGGTGATGCGGACGAGCGTACGGCAAAAATCAATGATGCGATGAAAAAATGTCTTGAAAACGGCAACGTTTACGAAACCGAGCCGTGTCTTATTTATGTTGAGCGCACGCTTGAAAACGGCAGTGTGCGAAAGGGAATTGTCGGTGTTATCGACCTTGAAGAATACGATTTTAACGTCGGCTCGCAAAGCAAAATCCGCGCGACGGAAGGCACTGTTCTGGAAAGAATTCCGCCCCGTGTAAAGGTTAGATGCGATGCGCTTTTGGAATTTCCGCACGTTATGCTCTTAATTGACGACGATAAAAAAGAAATTATCGAAAAAATCGACAAATCGGCACTCGAGCCGATTTACAATTTTTCGCTTATGGAAAATTCGGGCAGAATAAAGGGATATAAAATCACCGACACGGACGAAATCCTTGAAAAACTTGAAAAACTCGGCGATAAGAAAGCATTTGAAGAAAAATATTCGGTGAGCGGAAAAGGCGTTTTGCAGTATGCTGTGGGCGACGGAAACCATTCGCTCGCGACTGCGAAAACCTGCTATGAAAACGAAAAGGCAAAAATAGGGGATGAGGCGAAAAATCTTCCCTTGCGTTATGCGCTTGTCGAGGTTGTAAATCTTCACGACGAGTCGCTTGTTTTTGAGCCTATTCACCGCGTTGTTTTCGGTGTTGACGAAGAAAAATTCGTAAATGCGCTTGCGGAAAAATACCAAATCGAAAAAGCGGACAAGGGCGATTTTGAAATTGTGTCAAACGGCACAAAAACCGCATATGTTATAAAAAATCCCGATTTTAATCTTACTGTCGGCTGTATTCAAAGCTTTATCGACGGATATTTGAAAGAAAACGGCGGAAGTGTGGATTATATTCACGGCGCGTCTGTTGCGGAAAAGCTTGCCGAAGAAAAAGGAAATGCCGGCATACTTTTAAACGCTATGCAAAAGAGCGATTTGTTTAAAACCGTCATTCTCGACGGCGCATTGCCGAGGAAAACTTTTTCTATGGGCGAGGCGTGCGACAAGCGTTTTTATCTTGAAGGACGAAAAATCAGATAAATTTTTAATAATAATTCATTTTTGTGGCTTTTAGCCATTGACTATTATTAAAAAATGTTATATAATAAACGATAATTGTTAATATAAAATCCGCATAACCATTATGCGGAAAATTTAAAATGTTATTGGAGGAATTTTAAGTGAACAGAGTTTATAACTTTTCAGCAGGTCCGTCGTGTTTGCCGCTCGAGGCGCTCGAAAAAGCACAGAAAGAATTGATTTCGTACGGCAGTTCGGGTATGTCGGTTATGGAGATGAGTCACCGTTCCTCCGATTTTCAGAATATTATTGATAACTGCGAGGCGCTTTTGAGAAAGCTTTTAAACATCGGTGACAACTACAAAGTTTTGTTTTTGCAGGGCGGTGCGTCAACACAGTTTGCAATGGTGCCGTTAAACCTTTACAAAAACAAAAAAACAGATTATGTTTTGACGGGCGTATGGTCGAAAAAAGCTGCTAAAGAGGCAGGCAGATACGGCGATGTTAACGTTGTTGCTTCGTCCGAGGACAAAACATTCTCGTACATTCCGGAACTTTCGGCGGATATGTTCTCGAAAGACGCGGATTATGTTCATATCACGCATAACAACACCATTTACGGCACAAGATACACAACACTTCCCGACGTCGGAAACGTTCCGCTTGTTGCGGATATGTCGTCGTCAATTTTGAGCCAGGAGATTGATGTTAACAAGTTTGGCATCATCTACGCAGGCGCGCAGAAAAATATGGCGCCGGCAGGTCTTACCGTTGCAATCGTCAGGGAAGATTTAATCGGCAATGCGCTTGACATCACCCCGACAATGCTCAACTACCAAACACACGCCGACAACGGTTCGATGTTCAATACACCCCCGACATTTGCAATTTATATGTGCTCTCTCGTTTGCGAATGGCTCGACAAACTCGGCGGAATTAAAGAAATTCAGAAAGTTAACGAATATAAAGCAGGTCTTTTGTATGACTTCCTCGACAGTTCTTCAATGTTTAAAGGCACGGTTGAGAAGAAAGACCGCTCGCTTATGAACGTTCCGTTTGTAACGGACAGCGACGAGCTTAACGCAAAATTCATAAAGGAAGCAAAAGAAAACGGTCTTGTAAACCTTAAAGGACACCGTTCGGTAGGCGGTATGCGTGCAAGCATATACAACGCTATGCCTGTTGACGGCGTTAAAAAGCTTGTTGAATTTATGAAGAAATTTGAAACGGAAAACAAATAATTCGGAGGTAAAATTATGGAAATTTTAACTTTAAATAAAATTGCCGCCTGCGGACTTGACCTTCTCGACAAAAACGTTTTTAACGTTTCGGACGACGCGAAAGACCCCGACGGTATAATCTTAAGAAGCTTTAATATGCACGACAGCGTGCTCGGCGACAACCTTAAGGCAATCGCAAGAGCAGGCGCCGGCACAAACAATATTCCCATTGACAAATGCACCGAAAAAGGAATTGTTGTTTTCAACACTCCCGGCGCAAACGCAAACGCGGTTAAAGAGCTTGTGCTTGCAGGTCTTTTCCTCTCGTCGCGAAAAATCGCGCAGAGTATGGAATGGGCAAAAACCTTAAAAGGCGAGGGCGAAAACGTCGGCAAGCTTGTTGAAAAAGGCAAAAGCAATTTTGTCGGTCCCGAAATCGAGGGCAAAAAGCTTGGTATAATCGGTCTGGGAGCAATCGGCGTTATGGTTGCAAATGCGGCTTATCACCTCGGTATGGACGTTATAGGTTACGACCCGTACATCTCGGTTGACGCGGCCTGGGGACTTTCAAGACACGTTAAAAAAGCCGACAACGTTAAAGATTTGGTGGCAGAGTGCGACTACATAACTCTCCACGTTCCGCTTAACGATTCCACAAAAGGTATGATTGGCAAAGACCTTTTTGCGATTATGAAAAAAGGCGCGAGAATACTTAACTTTGCGCGCGGCGGTCTTGTTGAAGAGGAGGCACTCAAAGAGGCTCTGAAAGACGGAACTGTTGCGGCATATGTTACAGATTTCCCGAATGACAACATTTTAGGACTTGAAAATGTTGTTTGTATTCCGCATCTCGGCGCGTCAACACCCGAGTCGGAGGATAACTGCGCTAAAATGGCGAGCGTTGAAATTCAGGATTATCTCTGCGAGGGAAACATTGTAAATTCGGTTAACTTCCCGAACTGCTCGCTTCCCAGAGAGGGCAAAACGAGAATTGCAATCGCGCACAAAAACGTTCCCAACTGCGTAAGCAATTTCACAAAGCTTTGCTCGAAAGATAATTTCAACATTGCAAATATGATTAACAAAAGCCGTAAAGATTTGGCTTACACGATTATCGACCTTGACAATGATGTTGACGCTTCAATCGCAAAGGAATTTGAGGCGCTCGAAAACGTTATGAAAGTAAGAATTATAAAATAATTTACTTAATATTTTAAGGAGAAAGCTATGCTTAACACTTTAAAGGAAAAGAATAAAAATATTGAATTTTTTACTGTAAATGACCCCGAATTTGCAAAATACGGCAGAGTTATAAAAGGTTTTGACGTTTCGGAAATTATTGCGGAATGTGAAAAAATGCCGTATCCGGACGAGGGCTCTAAATACGAAGCTGGCGTTGCAAGCCTTGAAAACCTTGCAATCGCGGAGAAAATCAAAAACGAAGTATACGGCGAGCTGGACACGCAAATCGGCGCGTGCTACGGTCACAGTACTACGCTCAACGGTCTTGAATTTCACAAAGGCTCCGAGGTTAACATTGCGGTTACCGATTTTGTGCTTATTCTCGGCACAATCTTTGAAATGAAAGACGGTAAATTCAATTCTGCTGACGCAAAAGCGTTTTACGTTAAAAAAGGCGAAATGATTGAGGTTTATGCGTCAACTCTCCATTTCTGCCCGTGTCAGGTGAGCGATGACGGTTTCTTCTGCGTTGTGGGACTTCCCAAAGGCACAAATCTTCCGCTCGACGGAAAGTATGATGACAAGCTTTTGTTCAGAAAGAATAAATGGCTTATCGCGCACGAGGACAACAAAGCGCTTATCGAGCGCGGAGTTGCAAGCGGAATTTACGGCGAGAATTACACAATAAAATATTAAAACAAGAACCTCCGAAATGAACTGTTTCGGAGGTTTTTTGAAAATTTTATAAAATTTTATTAAAAACGTTGTAAAATGAGGAAAAATGTATTAAAATAGTCTTATGCTATCAACAAGGGAGGAAAAATTATAAAAATGAATTTTAAAGACTGTGTTTACAAAAAAGACGACTTTTCGATGAATTATAAGGTTTTTTACAATGAAAACAACGATAATTTACCGCTGATTGTGTATCTCCACGGCGCAGGCGAGCGCGGAGAAAACGTTTCGCACCTGTACCGTCACGGAATACCGAAGCTTATAAACGAGGGCAGAGAAATCCCTGCCGTGGTGCTTGCACCGCAGTGTCCGGCACTTTGCGTGTGGGACAATATTGTTGACAAAGTGAAATCGCTGATTGACAGTGTTGTAAAAGAATTTAACATAAAAAACGACCGCATTTGCATAACCGGTTCGAGTATGGGCGGTTTCGGAACGTGGTCGATGGGACTTACATATCCGTCGTTTTTTGCCGGTATTGCGCCCGTTGCCGGCGGAGGTATGTCGTGGAGATGTGCAAAGCTTGCAAAAACGCCCGTTTTTGCAGTGCACGGCAGTGCGGACGATACTGTACCGTTTACATATTCCAAACTTATGGCAGACGCCGTTAATGCAAACGGCGGAAACGCACGTCTTTTAAAGCTTGACGGTTTGGGACACAACGACGGCATAGATTTTGCGTACAGAAATACCGAAATTATTGATTGGCTGTTAAATATGCGCAGAAACAATTTTGACTATGTTCCCGAAATCTGTGAGGAAATGTTTTAACAGGAATTTGAAACGTGCAGTTGGTTTATAATAATACAAAAAGGTTGTGATTTGGTGAAAAAAAGAGATAAAACCAAGGCTAAAAAACAGATAAAATGGGGCAAAGTTACCGCGGTAAACAAGCGCAGTGTCGCGATTTACGTTGTTTTGCGTTTTCTTGTAACCGCGCTGATGATTGTTCAGCTTATCAGGGGCAATTATGACAATGTTTTCTTATGCCTTTTGACGCTGGTTCTGTTTTTCATACCGGCGATTTTGGACAGAGGTTTTAACATAAAGCTTCCGACTGCGCTTGAAATCGTAATTATAGTTTTCATTTTCAGTGCGGAAATCCTGGGCGAAATGCAGAATTTTTATTCGCATTTTAAAAACTGGGACACAATTCTGCACACGGTAAACGGCTTTTTGATGGCGGCAATCGGCTTTGCAATGGTGGATATTTTAAACCAAAGCCCGAGAATACATCTCACAATGTCACCCGTTTTTGTGGCATTTGTGGCGTTTTGCTTTTCTATGACAATCGGAATAATATGGGAATTTTTTGAGTTTTCTATGGACAGATTCTTCCTGTACGATATGCAGAAAGACTTTATCGTGCAGAATTTCGCATCATCAATTCTCAATCCCGAACATCTTAACAAACCCGTCGTGCTTGAAAATATATCCAAAACGGTGATTTATTATGCAAAAGACGGCAAAAATCTTACCGAAACGGTGAACGGCGGATATGTTGACATCGGCATTATCGACACAATGAAAGATTTGTTTGTCAACTTTATCGGCGCGGCGGTGTTTTCCACTATCGGTGCGTTTTATGTTAAATCGCGCGGAAAATCGAAGGTTGCGCAAAGTTTTATTCCGTATTTCGGTGATGGCGAAAGCGCGGCAAATGTTAAGGATTTAAAGAAAAATTATACCGAAGGTAACGGCGAAACGGGACTTTTCGAGGGCAGCCTTGCAAGTAAAGATAAGAACGAATAAAATTTTATTCAGAGGATAAAAAATTGGAAACACAAATATATCATAAAAACAGAATATTTGCCGACGAAAAAACGGGGCTTACGACCGAACAGGCGCTTGTTAGAAAAGCGGCAGGTCTTTACAACGAGCAGGTGAAAGGCGCGGAAAAGACCGCCGCCGAGATTATAAAATCAAACGTATTTACATATTTCAACCTTGTGTTTTTTGTTCTCGCGCTGTGCGTTGCGCTTGTCGGCTCGTATAATGATTTGACGTTTTTTCCTGTTATCGTAATTAACACGGTGATAGGAATTTATCAGGAAATCCGCTCAAAAAAAACGCTTGAAAAACTGACTATTCTGTCCGCACCCAAGGCAACGGTCGTGCGTGACGGCAAGGAGTGCGAGGTCGCGGTGTCAAGCCTTGTGCGCGACGATATTGTCGTATTCTCGGCAGGAAGTCAAATTTGCGCCGACGCAACCGTTATATCGGGAACTGCGTCGCTCAACGAGGCACTCGTTACCGGTGAAAATATCGAAATTAAAAAGGAAATAGGCTCGTCGCTTTTGTCGGGCAGTTTTGTTGTGTCGGGAAAAGTTTACGCGCGTCTTGACAACGTGGGCAAAAATTCATTTGTGTCGCGCCTTACTCTTGAGGCGAAAAAGAAAAACAACAATAAAAAATCGGAAATGATGAACGCGCTTGACAATCTTGTAAAATGGATTGGAATTTTAATAATTCCGATTGGATTTTTAATGCTTTTCAATCAGATTTGCATTTTGCATACCGACTATAAAACCGCGGTTGTTTCAACCGTCGGCGCGCTTGTCGGAATGATCCCCGAGGGACTTTATCTTCTCACTACCGCCGCACTGGTTGTGAGCGTTATGCGCCTCGCAAAGCGCAAAACTCTGGTGCACGAAATGGGTTGCATCGAGGCGCTTGCGAGGGTTAACGTTTTGTGTGTTGACAAAACGGGCACAATAACCGAGGATAAAATGGAATTTTCGGATTTGTGCGTGCTTGACGAGGACACGGGCAGAGAGAAAACAGAAAAAATACTTTGCGATTTCTGCAATGCTGCGGACGGTGACAATGCCACGATAAACACGCTCAAAGAGCATTTTGAAGGGGCGGACGGACTTGGAAAAAAAGCAGAAAAGGTGTTTGCGTTTTCGTCCGAGAAAAAGTACAGTGCGGTTAATTTTGACGATAAAACAAGCTATATTCTCGGCGCGCCCGAGATTATTATGGGTGACAATTATTCCGCACTTGCGGAAAAAATAAACGAATATCACGGAAGCCGTGTTCTGCTTTTCGCCGAGCATTTGGGTGAGTTTGACGGCGAAAATATCACCGATGAGATTGTTCCGCTGTCGCTTGTTGTGATTTCAAACAAAATAAGAAAAAACGCACCCGATACGTTTAGATTTTTTAAATCACAGGGTGTAAAAATAAAAGTTATTTCAGGCGATAATCCCAAAACCGTGTCGGAGGTTGCGAAAAGCGCAGGTATTGACGGCGCGGAGGATTACGTTGACTCGCGTGAACTTGAGAACGACGCGGATTTTGCAAGCGCGGTGAGCCTTTACACGGTTTTCGGACGCGTTACGCCCGAGAAAAAGCGCAGGCTTATAATTGCGCTGAAAGAAAACGGCAACACCGTTGCAATGACGGGCGACGGCGTGAATGACGTTCTTGCACTCAAAGAGGCGGATTGCAGTATTGCTATGGCGTCGGGCAGTGACGTTGCGTCGCAGGTGTCACAGCTTGTGCTTTTAAATTCCGATTTCGGCGCGCTTCCGAGCGTGGTGAAAGAGGGAAGAAGAGTTATAAACAATATCGAACGCACGGCGGCGCTGTTTTTGGTAAAAAACATTTTTTCGTTTTTCTTCGCGTTGATTTCGATAATTTTTGCGATAAATTATCCCGTTATGCCGTCACAGCTCACGCTTGTGAGCACCACGACAATCGGCATTCCGGCATTTTTCCTTGCGCTTTTGCCGAACAACGACCTTGTTAAAGGAAAGTTTATGCGAAATGTCATATATAAGGCTTTTCCCGCGGGATTTACAAACATATTTCTCGTGTCTTACCTTTGTATTCTCGCCGGATATGCAAATATCGGTTTTGACGAAATGTCGTCAATGGTGACAATCGTTCTGGGCGTTGTGGGGCTTACAATGCTTTACCGCGTGTGCAAGCCGTTCAACAAATTCAGAAAAATACTTTGGGGCGCAATGGTTACGGCGTTTTTTGCCGCGGCATTGCTTTTCCCGAAAATGTTCACGCTTTCGCCTCTGTCGGTTTACGAGGTGCTTTTGCTGATTTTGTTTGTCGCGCTTGTTCAGCCGTTTATGTATTTGGTTGTAAATATTCTTGAATTTTTCGAGAAGAAGTTAAAAAAAGCAAAGTCCAAAAAAGCATAATTTGAGAAAAAGGTATTGAAAGTGCAGAAATTTTATGTTATAATATAACTAAATTATGAAAATGTAAAAAATGCACATAAAGGAGGTGGAAAATTGGAAAAGGTGTTTTTTAACAAGGGTTATACCGACATAAATCCCTTGCAGTTCGGGTTTCAGAAGTGTCCTCCGTCGCATACTTGGGGACCGCATATAAGAGAATATTATCTTATTCACTATGTTGTTTCGGGCAAGGGCAGATTTATGAAAAAAGGCTTTGACGCCGAGGTTACGCCCGGTTACGCGTTTCTTATAAAGCCTAATGAGGTGTGCACCTACCGCGCAGACGAAAAAGACCCGTGGGAATACATATGGATAGGTTTTGACGGAAAAGTTGCAGAAAAGCTTGACGGACTTAAAGACTGCGTGTTTAAAGTTGACGGAAAAATATTTACCGATATGGTAAAATCGGACAGGCTTAAAAACACACGCGAGGAATATCTCACGGCAAAAATTTTCCTTTTGATTTCCAACCTTTTTGAGGGCGAAAACCACAAAAAAGAGCTTGTGGAGCATTTAGCCGGATATATCGAGGAAAACTATTTTTCGCGCCTTTATGTCAGCGAGCTTGCAAAGATGGTGAGCCTAGACCAAAGGTATCTTACGCGTCTTTTCAAAGCGAAAAAGGGCATAAGCCTTCAGCAGTATATAATCGACACAAAAATGAAAAAAGCTGCGATACTCATAAAAGATTTTTCGGTTGCGGATACCGCCAAAATGGTAGGCTACGACGACGTTTTCAATTTTTCCAAGATGTTCAAAAAGAACATAGGAGTTTCACCGTTGAAGTATAAAAAGGAATTCAAGGAGATTGGCGAATGATTGGTATTATCGGCGCAATGCAGGTTGAAGTTGAACATATAAAAGCGGTTATGACGGATGTCGAAACCGAAACAATAAGCGGAATTGAGTTTTGCAGAGGCAAAATTTCGGGCAAAGATATGGTTGCTGCAAAATGCGGAATAGGCAAGGTTTTTGCGTCGGTGTGCGCCGAGGCGATGATTTTGCGCTATAACCCGGACGTTATTGTGAATATCGGCGTTGCCGGAACGCTTACGAATGAGCTTAATACGACCGATATTGCCGTTGCAAAAAGCGTTGTGCATCACGACCTTGATACTTCTCCGCTCGGCGATCCGATTGGACTTATATCGGGCGTTAACATTATAAATATAGAGTGCGACAAAAAAGTTTCGTCACTTCTTGAAAAATGCGTAAAAAGTCTTGGCATAAACTGCAAAGCGGGCGTTATCGCGTCGGGCGACCAGTTTGTGTGCACCACCGAAAGAAAGAATTTTATACGCGATACGTTTAATGCAATCGCGTGCGAAATGGAGGGCGCAAGCATAGGTCACGTGTGCTTTATAAACGGCACAAGATTCGGCGTTCTGCGTGCAATTTCCGACGGTGCGGACGAAAAATCGCATATGGATTACGACAAATTTGTTCCGCTTGCGGCGAAAAATTCGTTTGAGGTTATAAAACGTTTTATCGAGGAATTTTAAAAAATTAAATTGTGAAATATTTGTGAATGAATTTTGAAATAACTGTAAATTTTGCTGTATTTGATTGATTTTTTGAAAATAAGGTGCTAAACTGATTTTAACGAAAGATGTTTTGACATTTTTCTTTAAAATAAATGTATGTTATTACTTAAAGGAGCTGATTTTTTATGGCAAACAGGTTTGTACTGAACGAAACATCGTATCACGGAAAGGGCGCAATTTTGAGTATAGCCGACGAGGTTAAAACGAGAGGTCTTAAAAAGGCATTTGTGTGTTCCGACCCCGACCTTATTAAGTTTAACGTAACAAAAAAGGTTACGGACGTGCTGGAAAAAAATTCGCTTGCGTTTGAAATTTATTCTGATATTAAGGCAAATCCGACAATTCAAAACGTGCAGTCGGGTGTTGCGGCGTTTAAAAAAGCAGGCGCCGACTATATTATCGCAATCGGCGGAGGTTCGTCAATCGACACCGCAAAGGCAATAGGCATAATCATAAACAACCCCGAACACGAGGACGTAAGAAGTCTTGAGGGCGCGGTTGTCACAAAAAATAAATGCGTTCCGATTATCGCGGTTCCCACAACCGCAGGAACAGCGGCGGAGGTTACAATCAACTATGTTATAACCGACGTTGAGAAAAACAGAAAGTTCGTTTGCGTTGACCCGCACGATATTCCCGTTGTTGCGGTTGTAGACCCTGATATGATGTCGTCAATGCCCAAAGGTCTTACGGCGGCTACAGGTATGGACGCGCTCACACACGCTATTGAGGGTTATATCACAAAAGGCGCGTGGGAACTTTCGGATATGTTCCACCTAAAAGCTATTGAAATTATTTCGCGCTCGCTCCGCGGTGCGGTTGAAAACACTCCCGAAGGCAGAGAGGGAATGGCGCTCGGTCAGTATGTTGCAGGTATGGGATTTTCAAATGTCGGACTTGGCATCGTTCACTCTATGGCTCACCCCCTCGGTGCGCTTTATGACACACCCCACGGCGTTGCAAACGCTATAATTCTTCCTGTTGTTATGGAATACAATGCTGAAGCAACGGGCGAAAAATACCGTGATATTGCAAAAGCTATGGGCGTTGAGGGAACAGAAAAAATGACGCAGGCAGAATACAGAAAAGCTGCGGTTGACGCGGTTAAAAAGCTTGCGGCGGACGTTGGTATCCCTGCCGATTTGAAAGAAATCGTAAAGAAAGAGGATATTCCGTTCCTTGCGCAGTCTGCATATGACGACGCTTGCCGTCCGGGCAACCCGAAAGACACAAGCGTAGAGGAAATTGCAAAGCTTTACGAATCTATGATTTAAGTTTTTTCTCAAAAATAAAATCCGCTCTTGTATGTGAGAGCGGATTTTTTATGTTTACTTTATTCTTTTGCTTTGCACACATCAACCCATTCGTCGCATTTTGAAAGCTTTTCAAGCTCGGCGACGGTTACTTCTATGGCGCTGTTTGAGCTTCCGCACGCAGGGAAAACGGTGTCAAAACGTTTTAACGATTCGTCAAGATACACCTTTACACCATCGTTTACTGCGAACGGGCAAACACCGCCGACCGCGTGACCGATAAGTTTTGCCGCCTCGTCGGGAGTGAGCATTTTTGCCTTTACACCGAATTTTTTCTTATATTTTGCGTTGTCGATTTTCATATCACCGGCGGTGACAACCAAAATCGGCTCGTCATTTTTCATAAATGAAATGGATTTTGCAATCCGCGCGCCCTCACAGTTCAGCGCCTTTGCCGCAAGCTCCACCGTTGCGCTGGAAACGTCAAATTCCAAAATTCTGCCGTCAATATTCAGTGTTTTAAAATAGTCTCTCACTTTTTCAATAGACATTTGTATGCACCTCTCGGGAAGTAAATAAAATACAGACAATCAAATTTATTTTGACTGTCTGTATAATAATAGCACCTATTTTGAAAAATGTCAAATTTTAGAGCGCCGACTGTGTATCGTTCGGGTCGCCGTTTATTGCAAGGTCGTATTCGTGCGACCAGTCAAGACCGCGGTACTGCGCCGCTCTGTCGTCTTTTTCGATAAATTCCATAAGCAGGTCGAGCATATCCTTTGTCCAGGTGTTCTTGTCAATCTGCGCGGTTGTGAATTTGTTGAGCGTAATCATTTCAAAACCGAACAAGTCTTTAACCTGTGTTTTTGCCGCACCGCCGACAACCTCCTCAACAAGATGAGAGGGGATAAACAAAACTCCGCCGCCTGCGCCGAAAACAACGTCGCCGGGGAGGCAGATTGCGTTGCCTATACGTGTAGGCGTGTTGTATGCTGTCATAATAAAGTCGCGTATCGGTGTGGGGTCAATTCCTCGGTAGTAAACCTGTGTGTTTTCAACTTTTTTCATCTGCTCGGTATCGCGCACACCGCCCCAGATTACTGCACCGCCGTTCTCGTTTTTTGTCTTGTTTTTGAGCGCGGTTGTAAGATTTCCGCCCAAGAATGTGCCCTTGTAGATTTTGTCATACATATCAATAACGGGAACGTCGTATTCCATAAG
Organism: Qingrenia yutianensis; assembly: GCF_014385105.1. NCBI lineage: Bacteria > Bacillati > Bacillota > Clostridia > Eubacteriales > Oscillospiraceae > Qingrenia > Qingrenia yutianensis. The sequence goes on from NZ_JACRTE010000001.1 coordinate 99,880, forward strand.
ATTGTCAATAACCCACTGATTGTATGTACCTGTTCTGCCTTCGCTTCTGCCGATGTCCTTTACAACCTCGTCAAAATCGGGACGGAACGGGCAGTATGTAGCGGTAACCGCACGTCCGATAAGCTTCCTTCCGTCGTCGTGAAGTGTGTGAAATCTGCCTTCAAACTGGCTTTCGTAGCCTTTTACGAAGATAGGCTTCCAAACCTCTTCAAGCGTGAGATTTTTAAGCGCTTTCAAGTATTTCACGTCAACTTTGGGTCTGCCGTCGGGAAGTCTTTCGCCTTTCCACTGCGGTGTAAGTTTAATTATTTCTTCTTTAACGTTAAAATTCATTTTTAACCCTCCTCGGATTATAATTGTATCTTAATTTCATTTTCCGTGTTGCTTTTGAGCTTAATGTCAAATTTTTTGTCATCGACGGTTATTGTATAATTGCCGTAAAATCCTCTGAATTTCGCCGTTCCGCCGCCGTTTGTTTCAGCTTCGGTGTTTGTAATCCAGCGTTCGGTAAACAGATGCTTAATCATATCGTAAGCAGGTTTTTTGCTCATATCAAAGCGCAAAAGTCCGCCTCTGAATATGTTTTCGCCCACCGTCATATCGCCTTGAGGCGCCCAGGCCGCATATCCGTCAACCAAATTCCAGTAAATAACCGCCTCAACCGCCTTGTGGCTGAACCAGATGCTGTATAAATTCTCGATAAGCTCTGCCTGAATTTTTTCATCCTCGGCAGTATCCGAATATGCAGGAATTGTGATTTCGGTAACCTGCAAGGGTTTGCCGAGTTTCTCGTAAGTATCGAGAACGCTGAACAGCGCTTTCGGATTATACATATCGGTTACGTTGTTTTTCTCATTCGGCGCACGGTCGAACACGTGATACTGCATACCGATTGTGTCAATGCGCAGTCCCTTGTCCAAGCCGTTTTTAATCATCTGATAATATCCGCTTCGCGTATATGCAAAGTGCCACCATTTCCACACCTGCGACGCCTCGTTTATAATCAGTTCGTTTGACGGGAAATATTTTTCCGCAAGCTTGAAGTTCCAGTCAAGCACGTCGTCGGACACAAAAAATGCGTTTTTGCTCCAAGGCGGCTGTGTGCAGAATAATTCGTTTATAACCTCCCAGCCGTTAATGCGGTCTGCATAGCGTTCCGCAAGCGCTTTGTATCTTATTTCAAGCTTTTGTTTCATATCGCGGATATCGGTTTTGCTGACCCAGTCGGGCTGAAAATTAAAGTACGTAAGACAGTGCGCCTTTGGTGTTATTCCGTATTTTTCGCAGTATTCAAGGCACAAATCGGGCGCAGGACGTCTGTAAACCTTCGGGCTGTCCTTTTCAAATCTCGGTTTTCCCTGAACAGGCTCAAGGTCACTCCAGTAGAAGGGCAGGGTAGCCTCGTTAAACGCGTCCTTAAACGCCTTTTTGTATTTCTCGTTCTTTTCCTCCGACTCTAACTCGTCAAGCATAAAAATGTTTGAGCCGTGCAAAAATTCGTGTTTTTTCTGTTCGGCTTTGATTTTTTTGCCGGCAACCGGTTTTCCGTCTTTGTCAACAAGTTTAATTTTTGCAAAACCTTTTCGGTTAAGCTCAATGCCGTTTTTTACTCTTTCTTCGGTTTCTTCTTTGTATTTGTTAAAATTTACAAAAATATCATCGCGTCTGCTCATATTTATTCTCCTTATTTACAGGTGCATTCCGCCGTCTATAATGATTTCCGAACCGGTGATGTATCTTGCCTCGTCACTGCACAAATAAAGCACAGCTGGGGCAATATCGGACGGTGTGCCGACGTATCCGCACGGTATGCTCGCCTCAACCTTTTTCAAAAAATCGCCGTCGCTTAATGCCGTCGTGTTTCGGGGGGTATTGATGGCACCGGGCGCAACGTTGTTAACCGTCACGCCGTACGGCGCAAGCGACGGAGCGATATTTTCGACAAGTTTCATCTGTGCGGCTTTCGTCACGCCGTAGAGCGAAAGCTCGGGGTGGTTGTTGTATTGGTTCACACTGCCGATTGTGACAATTCTGCCGTTCTTCTTCTCCATCATTTTCGGGGAGTATTTCTTTATAAGATAGTATGTGCTTTTGATATTGCAGTTAAACTGTGCGTCAAATTCCTCTTCGGTAAATTCGTTCCATTTGCGCTTGTACTGAATTGACGCGTTGAGAACAAGTATGTCAACATCGCCTGTTTTTTCATACATAGCGTCAATGTCGCTCATTTTGCAAAGGTCTGCACGCACGGGAGCGCTGTTTTTAATCTGTTCGCTCGCTTTTTTGCATTTTTCCTCGCTCGACGCACCGTTTATATAAACAAACGCGCCGTGTTCGGACAATACTTTTGCAATTTCAAAGCCTATACCTTGTGTCGCGCCGGTAACCAGCGCTGTTTTTCCGTTTAAATCAAACATTTTTGTCACCCTTTAAATTGAAAACGAAAATTCGTTTCCGCCGTTTTTAGAAAATTTAATCTTGCCGTTTGCACATTTGCCGTCCGCTGTGATTTCAACATCGTAATCGCCGTAAAATCCGCGTGTTTCGGCATATCCTGTACCGTTTGACGAGATTTTCGCATTTTTCACAGGCTTGCCGTCCGCGTCTGTCACGTTTATTTTTAAATTGCCTTTTCTATACTTTTCAATGCCGTCTTTAACTCTTTCGTCGGTGAAATCTCTGTATTTGTCGAAATACTCGAAAATCTTCATTCTTTCACCCATATTTAAACTCTCCTTAAATTTTTAAACGGGATTTAGCTCCATTCTCTGTCGTTCGCCCATTCGTTGTCCCAGAAAGATGTATCTGCCCACATTTCGGGATATTTTTCGTGCATATGCTCCGAAATAAGCTCCTCGTTTAAGCTGTCAATGCCAAGACCGGGCTTGTTGGGAACGTCTACGAAACCGTCTTTAAAGAGCGGATTTGCAATGCCGTATGCAAGATCGTTCCACCACGGAATGTCAACCGAATGAAATTCAACTGCAAGAACGTTCTGAACAGCCGCCGCCGCGTGAATTGCCGCCATACAAGCAATGGGGCTTTCCGCCATATGAATTGCCATAGCAACGCCGTATTTGTCGCACATATTGCCGAGTTTTTTCATTTCCATAGCTCCGCCGACCGTCAAAATGTCGGGGTGAACAACCGAAACTCCGCCGTTTTCCATAAGCGGTTTGAAGTTTTCGGCAAGATAAATGTCCTCGCCGGTGCAGATGGGAACGTGAACCGCATTTGAAATTTTCTCAAAATGCTTTGTGTAATGCCACGGCGCAATGTCCTCAATCCACGCGATGTTGTATTTTTCAAGACGTTTTGCAAACATTATGCAGTCCTCAATGCAAACGTGACCGAAATGGTCGATAGCAAGCGGAACTTCATAGCCGATAACGCTGCGAACCTGTTTTACGTAGTCTTCAAGATAATCCATGCCTTTTTCGGTCATATGTATGCCTGTAGCGTGGTGCGGAATTGTGAAAATTTCGTAGTTTTTGCCCAGCATCATATCCATATCTATAGAGCCTTTTTGATGGTTAATCGCCTTCATAGAGTATTTTTTGATGTCCTCCAAAAATCCCAAAGGCGCGTTAAGACAACCCGGCTCGTCCAGCATAAGCTCAATTCCGAGGTCCATTTTAAGGAACGTAAAGCCCTGTTCCATACGTTTTTTGAGCGCGTGGCCCATATCTGTGCCGGTATGCTTTCCGTCAACGTCGGTATCGCAGTACATTCTAACCTTGTCGCGGAATTTTCCGCCGAGCATCTGCCAGAGCGGAACGCCCCAGGCTTTGCCTGCCAAATCCCACATTGCAATTTCAAGTCCCGAGACACCGCCGCCCTGACGCGAATGACCGCCGAACTGTTTAATGCGTCGGAAAATTTTGTCAACATTGCACGGATTTTCGCCTACAATACGCGATTTTAACATAAGCGCATATGTAGCGCTCGACGCGTCGCGAACCTCGCCGTAACCGACAATGCCCTGATTTGTGTAAACCTTTATAAGAGGGCAGTGCTTGGGCGCGCCGTTAAGATTTGCAACTCTGATGTCCGTAATTTTTAAATCGGACGGTGAAGAGCAAGTGTTGACATTCTCTGAAATAATGTCGCTTAAATTTTTGTTCAAAATTTATTCCTCCTTGACATAATCGTATTTTTGTTATAATATGATTATATATCGCTCAAGGAAATTTTTCATCTACTATATTTGTAAGTTTATCCACTATATTCTGTTTTAAAGGATTGATAAAAATGCGGTTTGCCGAAAAAAGTTTATATTATGAAGAAAACAAACCACTTGTTAAAATATTTCATTCCACCGTGCCGTCGGGAAAGAGGGACTACCGCGAGCATCACCACACCGAGTGCGAGCTGTCGCTTTTTAAAAGCGGTGCGGGTGTGTATTCGCTTTCCGACAAAAGATACGAATTTAAAAAAGGCGACGTTTTTCTGTTCGGCAGTGACGAACCGCACTGCATAACCGATATTTACGGCGACGAAAAATTCGACCTTATAAACATCCACTTTGAACCGCGCGTTTTGTGGTCGGACAAAATGCTTGCCGACAAAAATTTTATCCGCATATTTTTCGACCGCGGTAAAAATTTTGAAAACCGCATTGACAGAAAAAATCCGTATACAAGCGTTATAAAAGACCTTATTTTTAAATTTGAAAACGAGGTCGGCAGCAAGAAATTCAACAGCGATATGATGGCAAAAATGTATCTTGTCGAAATTTTCACGCACCTTACGCGCGAATACGGCTATATAAACGAAAAAAGCGATTTTCAAAATTCCGCGCAGTCGCTTTCGTGCATAAACCGCGCTCTCAAATTTATCGACGACAACCTTTCTGACGAAATCACACTTGACCGTCTTGCAAAAGAGGCGGCAATGAACAAAACATATTTTTCAACCGTTTTTAAGAAATTCAACGGGATTTCGCCGTGGGAATATATTGTGATAAAACGCGTCGAAATGGCAATCGGACTGTTAAAATCCACCGAGCTTAAAAAGTTGGAAATTGCCGAGCAGTGCGGATTTAACAGCGCGTCGAATTTTTATAAAACCTTTAAAAAAGTGACGGGCAAACCGCCGGAATATTATTGCAAAAAAAGGGATTGAAAATTCAATCCCTTTTATATATATAAACTTAAAATTTTAATTTTTCTTCAATGTATGCCGCAACGTCCTCAATTTTAACGGACACCTGCTCCATTGTGTCACGGTCGCGGACTGTAACCATTCCCGTTTCTTCCGTTTCAAAATCGTATGTTACGCAGAACGGAGTTCCGATTTCGTCCTGACGGCGGTATCTTTTACCGATGCTCGACGCATCGTCAAAATCGCACGCGAAGTGTTTTGAAAGCTCATCGCGGAGCGCTTCAGCTTTTTCCGAAAGCTTTTTGGAAAGCGGAAGAACTGCGGCTTTAAACGGTGCAAGTGCAGGGTGGAAGTGCATAACAATTCTTGTATCTGTGTCCGAAATTTTTTCTTCGTCGTATGCTTCAACCAGGAACGCAAGCGCAACTCTGTCCGCGCCGAGCGACGGTTCGATGCAGTAGGGGATATAATGCTCGTTTGTGGTCTGGTCGAAATATTCGAGGTTTTCGCCCGAGTGGTTCATATGCTGTTTTAAGTCGAAATCTGTTCTGTCGGCAATTCCCCAAAGCTCGCCCCAGCCGAACGGGAACATAAACTCAATGTCGGTTGTAGCGTTGCTGTAATGCGAAAGTTCTTCTTTTTCGTGGTCGCGCATTTTGATGTTTTCTTCTTTTATGCCGAGTGACAAAAGAAAGTTTTTGCAGTATTCTTTCCAATATGCAAACCATTTTAAATCCTCGCCGGGCTGACAGAAAAATTCAAGCTCCATCTGCTCAAACTCTCTTGTCCTGAAGACAAAGTTGCCCGGTGTGATTTCGTTTCTGAAGGATTTACCTATCTGACCGATACCGAAAGGAATTTTCTTTCTTGTGGTTCTCTGAACGTTTTTAAAGTTTACAAAAATACCCTGTGCGGTTTCGGGACGGAGATAAAGCTCTGATTTTGAGTCCTCCGTAACGCCCTGGAAGGTTTTAAACATAAGGTTGAATTTGCGGATTTCGGTGTAATTTACTTTTCCGCACTTGGGGCAGGCGATTTTATTATCAACGATAAAATCGTACATTTTCTGGTTGTCCCAGCCGTCAACAACAACGGTTTCGCCCTTGTCGTGGAAATAATCTTCAATAAGCTTGTCGGCACGGTAGCGCGCTTTGCACTCCTTGCAGTCCATAAGGGGATCTGAAAATCCGCCTACGTGACCCGACGCAACCCAGGTTTGAGGGTTCATCAAAATAGCCGCGTCAAGACCTACATTATATTTTGATTCGGTGATAAATTTTTTCCACCACGCCTTTTTTACGTTGTTTTTAAATTCAACGCCGAGCGGGCCGTAATCCCACGCGTTTGCAAGACCGCCGTAAATTTCGGATCCTGGATAAACGAAACCTCTCGTTTTGCAAAGGCTGACGATTTTTTCCATTGTTTTTTCGGTATTCTTCATTTTAAAATCCTTTCCTTACAAAATATGTAAACTTATATTTATTTTACAAAAAGAATATACATATACTAGTTTATCTAAATATTTGCGATTTGTCAAGGAAAATCGGACTTTTTGGCAAACTTTTGGGGGTATTTATGAAAAATAATGTTTTAAAATGTTCTTTTTTGCTTTCCTGCACGTTTTTAGGCGCAGTAATCGGCGCAGGATTTGCGTCGGGCAGGGAAATTGCGGAGTTTTTTCTGCCGTTCGGAAAATGGGGGATTTTGGGGCTGTTTACGGCGTGCTTTGTGCTTGCATTCTGTTTTTATGCCGTAACAAAAACGGTTGCGGAAAACAGCATAAAAAATACATACGAATATCTTGAATACATAGCAAATCCGTTTTTTGCAAAAATTATTTATGTTTTTATATATGCTTTTTCGTTTGTGCTTTTGTGTGCAATGACGGCAGGAAGCGGTGCGCTTTTTAAACAGATGTTCTCTCTGCCGTATATTTTCGGGTCGGCGCTGATGTGCACTGTGTGCGGTGTAATTTTCTACCGCAACATTTACGGAATTTTAAATGCAAACGCGTATCTTGCGCCGATGATGATTTTCGGAATTATTTATATAGGAATTATTTCGCTTTTGGACACACATGAGGCTTTTTCTGATTTTGGCGGTATCGCACAGCTTTTTGTTTCGTCGCTTGTGTACGCAAGCTACAATTCGGTCGGTATAATCTGCGTTTTCTGCGAAATGGGGGATATGCTTAAAAATAGGCGGACGCCTCTTTTGTCGGCGGTTATGTCGGGAATTATGCTTTTTGCCGTAAGCATTGTTTTATTTCTTGTTTTACTAAAATTCAAAGACGACGCGTTAACGCTCGAACTTCCGCTTTTGAAAATTGCCGGGAATGCGAGCCTGTTTTATACCGTGCTGATGTTTTTTGCAATGCTCACAACCGCGGTGTCGTCGCTTTTTTCACTTATAAAATTTTGCTCAAACTCGTTTTGTGCTGAAAAAAATACAGCGGTTTACATATGCGCCTTTGCTTTTCTGTGTTCGCTTATGGGATTTTCCGAAATGGTGTCAAAAGTTTATCCTGTTTTCGGTTATATCGGGTTGTTTTTGATTGTGTATTCGGGGGTAAAATTTGTGCTTGACAGATGCAATAAAAAATCAAAAAGTTTAAAATAATGAGAAAAAGTGCGAAATACGAAGAAAATAGACAAAATATGCCGATAATTTAAAAATAACGCCGTTGCTCATATCGGAGATTTATAATAAAATGTAATAGTTGCATTTGCGACGGGGTTTAGCGCAGTTTGGTAGCGCACTTGGTTTGGGACCAAGGGGCCGGGGGTTCGAATCCCTTAACCCCGACCAAAGCGAAAATCCGTTGCAGGCGCAGTCGGATTTTCGCACGGTTTATCCGTCATTTTTTCGGATTTTCGTGTAAAACAGGAGATTTTAAAGAAAAATAAAAATTTTTTAAAGAAATTGAAAATTTTTCTTGACAAGCTATGATGCTTATGTTATAATAACTCTTGTGTTGTTCGGGTGGTTAGCTCAGCTGGGAGAGCGTCTGCCTTACAAGCAGAGGGTCACAGGTTCGAGCCCTGTACCGCCCACCAACTTCACTTTAAAACTTAATATGCTGGTGTAGCTCAATTGGTAGAGCAGCTGATTTGTAATCAGCAGGTCGCGGGTTCGAGTCCCATCACCAGCTCCATATGGGGAGGTTCCCGAGTGGCCAAAGGGGGCAGACTGTAAATCTGTTGCGTCTCGCTTCGATGGTTCGAATCCATCCCTCCCCACCACCAAGGCTTTGTGATTGACGGTAACGTTGGTTGCAGAGTTTTTTTTCGTCCGAAAAACGCGCTGATGTCATATTGTGACTTTTTTATTTGAAAATATTTTTAAAAATACAAAATAAGTCCTCCGAAAAATCGGAGGACTTAAAAAATTTATTTTTCAAACGTAATTGTGTGAAGATTTGTTTTTGTTTCATTCGGCGTAAGCTTTGTTATGCAGAATTTCTTTGTAAAGTCGTAATCGCTTGCTTCGTCGTCGGGAGCAGATGACCACGGCTCTATGCAAATGTAGGGCGCGCCGGGTTTTGTCCAAAGCATAAGGCAGTTAAAACCTGCAAATTCAACTTTAATTTTTCTCGTTCCGTTTCTGTGAACGAGTGTAACGCTGTTTGATTTAACGTTTTTGAAAACAAGCGCGTCAACTGCAAAATAATCGTATTTAAGCGGTAAAACGTTTGTATTTTCAATAATCGGCACATATTCGTCCGCCAAAAGATTGCCGTGCAAAACCTGGCTTTTGAGCGTTTCATTTTCCTCAAAAACAACATCGTAATTTTCAATGCCGTCCTCGCAGAGATATCCCTCGTGACCGCCGATGCCGTAATACATATCAACGTCCGATTTGTTTGTGACGTCATACTTTACCGAAAGCGTTTTTCCGCTTAATGTGTAGATAACCCTCAATTCAAACTCAAACGGATACTGTTTTCTTGTTTCGTTGGTTGCTGTGAGAAGAAAAACCGCCTCTGTTTTGCTTGCTTTTTCAACGTCAAACGTCATAAAACGCGCAAAACCGTGTTTTGCAAGCGTGTATTCCTTGCCGTGAACGAAATATTTGTCATCTTTCAATCCGCCGCAGATAGGGAATACCAGCGGTGCGTGCATACCCCAAACGTTCGGGTCTGCCGTCCACATATATTCATTTCCGTCAGTGTCTTTTACACTGTGTATTTCCGCGCCCGTTTCGCTGATGTCAACGGTGAGAAATTCGTTTTTAAGTTCTACCATTTGTAAAATCTCCTTAAAATCAGTTTTGTTTATTTTACCACATATGAAAAATTTTTTCAAGTAAAAAAAGGATACTTTCCGCAGAAATATCCTTTTTTGCAACATTATTTTGAAATTATACTTGCGTCGCGTTCAAACGGCTCATTGAATACCATATGTTTAAACACTTCAAGCTTGTTTCCGTCTACCAAAAACTGAACCTTTTGAATATGTTCAAGCTCGGTGAGGGAGTTTACGATTGAATAAACCGTCATATATTCACCGGCTGAGCCGCCGCTGTGCTTTGAAACAAATTCCTGCGAGAAATTCACAAAACATATGCCGTCTTTTGTTTCAACCGACAAAAGTTTTGTGCCGTCGGGAATGGTTGAGCGCAGAGATTTATCTGTCGGACCTTTCATAAGCTCGGTTATTACCGTTTTTTCAATGCTGTTGTCCGCAACCGCCGCGGTGCGCGCCTCGGGAACGAGAAACATTGCCGCATCATCCGAGAAATAAAGCGTCACGGTTTCGTATTTCGTGGTGTTCTGCGTAGGTGTGGTAACAAGGCTGTCCTTTGAAATTTCGCCCACCTTGTCGCCGTTTGCGCCGAGAAGTTCAACACCGTTTACGAAAATTTTGATTTTGTTTATTCCGTCAATTTCAAAGAGCGTTTTCGCAACCGAATGACGCGCCAGAAGTTCGTCGGACGGTGCAAGAGTGTTGTATTCGGCAGAGAAATCAAGCGTAACAACGCCGTTTGACTCGTCAAGGCTCAAAAGCTTTGTTCCGTCGGGAATAACGCGTACCAAAGGTGAATCGGCCGGTCCTTTCAAAAGTTCGTTTATAAGGCTTTCCAAAAACTTTTTATCCGTGCCGATATTGCCGTCGTAGGCGCGTTCCTCGCTTTTTAATTCCGTTTTTTCCGTATTCGCGAAGTAAAGCTTAATTGTGCTTTTTTTGCTTTTTCCGCACCCGAAAAGCGCGGTGATTATTATAATAAAAATTATACCTGCTAACCAAATATTCTTTTTCACATTAACCCTCCGTTTCTTAAAAATACGAAACGTATGTTTTACTTAATGATATTACTTCAAGCTTATCATACTATAAAATCTTTACAAAACAATGAACATATGTTACAAATGTGTTAATTTTCGGTGAAAAGGGGTATAGACACTGTAAATGTACTGCCTTCGTCGAGCTTGCTGTCAACGCTGATTGTACCGCCTATCATCTCGATGCTTTCAAGCGCAATGGCAAGTCCGAGCCCCGTTCCGCCTGTTTCGCGTGCGCGTGCCTTGTCAACGCGGTAAAATCTGTCGAATATTTTTTCACATTCTTCCTCGCTTATGCCTATTCCCGTATCTTTAACCGCAATAAGCGCGTTGCCGTCCTGTTTTGTAATGCCGATTATAACTTTTCCGCCGTCGGGCGTATACTTTATTGCATTGTCTATTATATTATAAATGCCCTGCCATAATTTGTCGTTATCTGCCATAATGTAAAGACTTTCACAGTACGAACAGTTAATTTCAATATTTTTCGCCTCGGCGAGAGGGGAGAGATTTTTAACAATATCCATAACCACCTCGCGCACGTCGATAAATTCAAAATCGAGGTTGATGTTTTCGGCTTTAACATTGTCGAGCTTTGTAAGATACAAAAGCTTTTCGATAATTCTGTTCAGCCTGTCGACTTCGGTGTTCATATCGTTTAAAAATTCGCGCACATATTTCATATCAATGTCGGAATTTTGCGCGATAGAGTCGCTCATAAGCTTGATTGAGCTTAACGGGGTTCTCAATTCGTGCGATGCGCTGGACACAAAATCAACTCTTTTTTGCTCAAGCATAACGAGTTTGTCGCTCATTGTGTTGAACGCTTCGCCGAGCCGTGCAACCTCGTCGTGACCTTTAATTTCAAGCCTTTCGTCCAAAACGCCGTCGCTCATTTCGGTGATTTTTTCGGTGAAATCAACAATCCTTTTGGTGAGAAGGTTTGCAACGATAAAAATAAACAAGCCGATTATAAATGTGATTACCACAAAAACAATAATTATGTCTTTTGTAAGCGGAGATATGATTTTCTCCTGAATATCGGTTGTGTAGCGCACGTTAACCGCGCCGAGGGGAGCGTTTTTGTTAATCGGAACGGCAACGTCGATAAGACTTTTTCCGTCTTCGTTTTCAACTATTTCGCCGCCCTCCTTGCCCTGGAGCGCGCTCATAACGCTTTTTGTGCTTTGCACCGTGATTTCACTGCCGCCGGGGTTGAACGAGTCGAACATAACCTCAGCCTGGTTGTTAAGTATGATAACGCGCGTTTCTTTCGGAATACGCAGTGTTTCGGACAAAAACAAGTCAAATCCCGGTGCAACCTGTTTCTGATCGGGCGAAATGTAGTTTCTCTCTGCAATAAGGCTTGCAATCATATTCGCTGTTGCGGTGGCATTCACCTGTTCGTTTTTGTTAAGATAGGTGCTTATCGAATTGATTATGTAGTAGCTGAAAATAAAAAGCGTTAAAAACATAATCAAAAAATACGTCGGCACAAGCTTGCTTGTTATTGTGTCGAATTTTATTAAAAACGACTTGATTTTTCCTGTTTTTTTTTCTTTTTTTACGGGCATTTCGTCGTTTTCTTCTTTTTTTGAAAAATTAAGATTTAAAATAATATCCGGCACCCCATTTCGTCATAATGTATTTCGGTTCTGCGCTGTTCGGCTCGATTTTCTCGCGCAGACGTCTTATGTGAACGTCCACCGTGCGCGCGTCACCGGGGTAGTCGTAGCCCCAAATAAGGTCAAGCAGATTGTCACGGCTGTAAACCTTTTCGGGGTTTGACAAAAACAAATCCATAAGGTCAAATTCCTTTGAGGTGAGGTCTATGCTCGAACCGTTGATAATGATTTTGCGCTGGTTGTAGTCAAGCGTAATGCTTCCGTACGAAATTTTTGATTTGTCAACGCTTACCGGTGCGGTACGGCGCAAAATTGCTTTAACCCTCGCTTTAAGTTCAAGAATGTTAAACGGCTTTGTGATGTAATCGTCCGCGCCGTATTCAAGACCCATAATTTTGTCCATATCTTCAGCCTTTGCAGTGAGCATAATTATAGGCACGGCAGAAAATTCGCGCACCTTTTGGCACACGGTTATGCCGTCGATTTTCGGAAGCATAAGGTCGAGAATTATAAGGTCTATGCTCTTGTCGTGCGCAAGCTTTAATGCCTCCTCGCCGTCATATGCCGCCTCTATTGTGTATCCGTCTTGTTCAAAGTTGAATTTCATTCCTTTTACAAGCAGTTTCTCGTCGTCAACTATAAGTATTTTCATTTAATGATCCCCTTGCAGAATTTATATATAAATATACAATTTTATTCTATCATATGTTTTTGATAAACGCAAGAAAAAAATAAAAATCCTGCCTTGATAAAAGTTCAAAGCAGGATTTAAAATTATTTATTATTCGTGATGATGTTCGTCGTGGCCGCCGCAGCTTGAACAGCATCCGTCACAGCCTTTTTTAACTTTTTTGTCAATTCCGGCGTTGTCGTAATAGTTCTGTATTGCCGCGCCGATTGCCTCCTCGGCAAGAACGGAGCAGTGAACCTTTACGGGCGGAAGTCCGTCGAGAGCCTCCATAACGGCTTTGTTTGTAAGCTTTAATGCGTCGTCGACGCTTTTGCCTTTAACAAGTTCTGTTGCCATACTGCTTGTTGCAACCGCCGCACCGCAGCCGAATGTTTTGAATTTAACGTCTTTAATAATGTTATCCTCAATACGCATTGAAATTTTCATTATATCTCCGCATTTTGCGTTGCCGACCTGACCTACCGCGTTTGCGTTTTCAACCTCGCCGACATTTCGCGGATTTGAGAAATGGTCTAAAACTTTTTCACTGTACATCATAATCAATTACTCCCTTCAACGCCCTCATACAAAGGCGACATTTGTCTTAATCTGTCAACTATTTTGGGCAGTTCTTTCAAAAGAACGTCGATTTCTTCTTTTGTGTTCTGCACGCCGAGGCTTATTCGGAGCGAGCCGTGCGCAATTTCGTGCGGAAGTCCGATTGCCAGAAGAACGTGTGACGGGTCGAGTGAACCAGATGTGCAGGCAGAACCCGACGATGCCGCGATGTGCTTCATATCGAGCATCAGAAGAAGCGATTCGCCCTCGATAAATCGGAATGAGAAGTTTATGTTACCGCAGAGACGCTTTGTTCTGTGACCGTTAAGACGGCAGTAGGGGATTGTCTTTTCGATTTCCTCTATCGCATAGTCGCGCAGTGCGGTGAGTTTTTTAACTTTTTCGTCAATGCCGGCGGTTGACTTTTCCAAAGCATAGCTCAAGCCGACAATTCCCGGTGTGTTTTCTGTTCCGGCACGTCTGCCCGATTCCTGCGCACCGCCGTTTATAAAGTTGTTTATGCGAAGTCCTTTTCTGATATAGAGTGCGCCCATACCTTTGGGACCGTTGAATTTGTGTGCCGAAAGCGAGAGCATATCAATGCCCATTTCGTGTACGTTTATCTTAACCGCACCGATTGCCTGAACCGCGTCGGTATGGAATGTGATGCCTTTTTCTTTTGCGATTTTTGCGGCCTCCTCAATCGGTTCGATTGTGCCGATTTCGTTGTTCGCAAACATAATTGTGATTAAAATTGTGGTGTCTTTAATCGCATTTTTAAGGTCGTCAATCGAAATAAGACCGTCCTCGTCAACGGGGAGATAGGTAACTTCAAAGCCCTCTTTTTCAAGCGCTTTCAATGTATGGAGAATCGCGTGATGTTCAATCGCCGTTGTGATGATGTGGTTGCCTTTCGATTTTTTCGCCGAGCAAAGACCTTTAATTGCCCAGTTGTCCGACTCCGAACCGCCCGATGTAAAGTAAATTTCGCTTGCGTCCGCGCCGAGGCATTTTGCAACTCTGTCGCGCGCCTCGTCAATAGCGGCACGGCTTCGTCTGCCTATTTCGTATATGGACGACGCGTTGCCGTAGTTGTCGGTAAGATACGGCATCATTTTGTCCAATACATCTTTTGCAAGCGGTGTTGTTGCCGCATTGTCAAAATATATCAAGTCGTTCATTTGTAAAAACTCCTTTTTGTATACATTTAAGTTATAGGTGTCTAACTTAACAACTACATTATAACACTTGTTTTTTCATTTTTCAACATATAATACCAATAAATTTTAAAAAAAGTTTCAGAATTTTTTGTTCAAAAGGCTAAAAAGGCTTAAATTCTGAAAAGCGGACTGTAAAGACGCGACTTTAAAATGAGGTCTATATCCTCCGCCGTTTTGCCCTGCGCGTTTATCATAAGCACGCCGTTTTGACCTTGAAAAAGGCAGTTGTCCGCAGAAAGAATACCGTTGTTCCGACTGCCCGAAAAGATATATGCGTCGGCAAAAACATTGCTTTTTGCGTAAATTACCGTGTATCCTTTTTTCAAAAGCGCATTTTTAATGCCGTCAAGTCCTTTTTCCACAGCAACCGTCATAAAATCAACTCCTTGCTTTATTGTTTGCGGAATTTGATTTTATATACCAAATTGTGGAATTTAAAATTTATCAAAAATTTTACTGATTAAAATTTTCGTCAACCGAGAGATTGTCTTTTAAAATTGCGCCTGTCGCAAGGCGGTCGCACCGCTCGTTTTCGGGGTGGCCGGCATGGCCTTTAACCCACACAAATTCAACGATGTGATATTGTATCAGTTTGTAAAGCCGTTCAAACAAATCGACGTTTTTTGCCTTTTCGCTTTTTGTGCGCATCCAGTTGTTTTTGCGCCATTTTTCAAGCCAGCCGAGATTTACAGAGTCTATAAGATATTTTGAGTCGCTGTAAAGCGTAACGTCGCATTTTTCTTTGAGCGCCTCAAGACCTTTCACCGCGGCGAGAATTTCCATTCTGTTGTTTGTGGTTGAAACGAACCCCTCCGAAAGCTCTTTTTTTGCTCCGTTAAAGCATAAAATAACGCCGTAACCGCCCTTGCCGGGGTTTCCGCTGCACGCGCCGTCGGTGAAAATTTCAACCTTTTTTAAATTGCTCATAAAAGTGCCTCCGATATTTTCTTCGCAAATACGTCGGTAAGCGCAAGCGAGCGCGCCGCGATTTTCTCGTTTTTCTCACGTTTTTTGCGTATTCTTTCGCCGAGAGGGTCCATTATGCCGAAGTTTACGTTCATCGGCTGAAAATCAACAATTCCGCGGTTGCTGATGTAGTTTGCAAGCGCGCCGATTGCCGTTTCACGCGTGAAATCAAGCATTTCTTTGCCGTTTAAAAGCATCAGCATATTAAGCCCTGCGTTAAGTCCCGACGCGGCGGATTCGACATAACCCTCAACGCCCGTGAGCTGACCCGCAAAAAATATTTTTCCGCACTTTTGAGCCTGGTAATATTTGTTCAAAAGCTTGGGCGAATTTATATAAGTATTTCGGTGCATAACGCCGTAACGGAGAAATTCTGCATTTTCAAGGCCCGGAATAAGCGAAAACACACGTTTTTGCTCGCCGAATTTTAAATGCGTCTGAAATCCGACGATATTATACATAGTCGCACCGGTGTTGTCTTGGCGAAGCTGAACAACTGCGTAGGGCAGAGTTCCGTTTTTTGGATTTTCCAGTCCTACGGGTTTTAACGGCCCGAACAAAAGCGTCATTTCACCGCGCTTTGCCATCTGCTCAACCGGCATACAGCCCTCGAAAACAGAACCGTTTTCAAAGCCGTGGACCTCGGCGCATTCGGCGTTTATAAGCTCGGTGTAAAATTTAAAATACTCGTCTTTTGTCATAGGGCAGTTTATATAATCCGCGTCGCCCTTGCCGTAGCGTGCGGCTTTGTATGCCTTTGTCATATCTATGCTTTCGTATGAAACTATCGGCGCGGCGGCATCGTAAAAATGCAGATATTCGCCGCCGAAAAATTTCTGAATGTTTTCGTAAAGCGCACCGCTTGTGAGAGGTCCGCTTGCAACGATTGTATAGTCACCCGTGTCAAAATCGGTGATTTCCTCGTTCATCACCGTGATGTTGGGGCTGCTTTTTATTTTTTCGGTAACAAGACGTGAAAAACCGTCCCTGTCAACCGCAAGCGCACCGCCTGCCGGAACGCGCGTTTTGTCGGCACATTCCATAATGAGCGAACCCAAACGGCGCATTTCTTCCTTTAAAAGTCCGACCGCGTTTTCGATATTTCCCGCGCGCAGAGAATTACTGCACACAAGCTCGGCGAAATTTTCGCTCTTGTGCGCCGGCGAAAACTTTTTTGGTTTCATTTCGTATAAATTAACCTTGATATTGTTTTGCGCAAGCACATATGCCGCCTCACAGCCTGCAAGACCTGCGCCGATAACATTAACCGTCATATTGCATATCCTTTATTTTTCAGTGTCTTTTTTGGTCTTCTTTTTGCTCTCTTTTTCGTCACGGCATTTGGGACAGTATTTGCCTTTAAATCTGCCTGTGCGCTGATACATCTGCGAACCGCATACGGGACATTTTTCGTCCAGCGGTTTATCCCAGCTTGTAAAGGCACATTCGGGATAACCCTCACAGCCGTAGAACAATTTTCCGCTCTTTGTTTTTTTCTCCACAATCGCTTTTCCGCATTTGGGGCAAAGCGTGCCGGTTTTCTTCACAATCGCCTTTGCGTTACGGCATTCGGGGAAACCGGGACAAGCGAGAAATTTGCCGAAACGGCCGTGTTTGTAAACCATAAGACGACCGCATTTTTCACACACAACGTCCGAAACTTCGTCTTTTAATTCAATATTTCCGATTGCTTTTTCCGCGTCCTCAACGGTTTTTACAAACGGGGGATAGAAGTCTGCAATAACCGTGTGCCAGTCTATGTCGCCGTCGGCAACCATATCAAGCTGTTCCTCCATTGCCGCGGTAAATGTAACGTCCACAATTTTTGAAAAATATTCTTTCATAAGGTCGGTTACAATCATACCGAGTTCTGTTGCGACAAGCTGTTTTTTCTCTCTCAAAACATATCCGCGCGCAATGATTGTTGTAATTGTCGGCGAATATGTGGACGGTCTTCCGATTCCTTTTTCTTCAAGCGCTTTGATAAGACTTGCCTCGGTGTAGCGTGCCGGCGGCTGAGTGAATTTTTGTTCTTCTTTAAGTTCTTTAAGCTTTAATACATCACCGTTTTCAAGCTTGGGAAGCTTCTTTTCCGCCTCTTCTTTCTGGTCTGCGCCCTCGGTATAGAGAATTGTGAAACCGTCAAATTTAACGGTTGAGCCTGTTGCCTTGAATGTGTATGAATTTGCGTCAATCGTCGCGGAAACCGCGTCGTAAACAACGTTTGTCATCTGGCTTGACAAAAATCTTTCCCACACAAGCTTGTAAAGCTTAAACTGGTCGTTTGAAAGATTGTCTTTTATCTTAACGGGCGAAAGGTCGAGCGACGTGGGACGTATTGCTTCGTGCGCGTCCTGTGCTTCTTTTTTCGTCTTATAAAAACGAGGAGCGGGGGTGATGTACTCATCGCCGTATGCCGTCTTAATATATGCGCGCGCCTGCGCCTGAAATTCCGACGAAATACGCAGTGAGTCGGTTCTCATATAAGTTATAAGACCGACAGTGCCTCTGCCCGTGATGTTAATTCCCTCGTAAAGCTGTTGTGCCGCCTGCATTGTGCGCTTGGTGGTAAAGCCGAGTTTCCGCGCCGCCTCCTGCTGCATTGTGCTTGTGGTGAACGGTGGTGCAGGGGTGCGCTGTTTAACAGACTCTTTAACGTCGGAAACCACGTAGGACGCGCCGTCAAGCGCTTTTAAAACCTTGTTTGTGTCCTCTTCGGTTTTAAGCTCGCATTTTTTGCCGTTAATGCCGTAAAATTTCGCGGTAAGCGCTTTTTTGTCTTTTAAAAGGTGCGCGTCAAGCGTCCAGTATTCTTCGGGGATAAAATCCTTTATTTCGTTTTCTCTGTCGCATACAAGGCGCGTTGCAACCGACTGCACTCTGCCGGCGCTCAAGCCTTTTTTTACCTTTTTCCATAAAAGCGGGCTGATTTTGTAACCCACAATTCTGTCAAGAACACGTCTTGTCTGCTGGGCGTCCACAAGGTTAATGTCTATTTCACGCGGTTTTTTGATGGAATCGGTAACCGCGGTTTTTGTGATTTCGTTAAAAGTTATACGGCATTTTTCGCCTTCGTCAATGCCTAAAATCCGCGCAAGATGCCACGAAATGGCTTCTCCCTCGCGGTCGGGGTCGGTTGCGAGATAAACTTTCGATGACGATTTTGCCTCTTTTTTCAGCGAGTTTACAAGCTCCGCTTTTCCTCTTATTGTGATGTATTTCGGCTCATAATTATTTTCGGGGTCAATGCCGAGCTTGCTTTTGGGAAGGTCGATTAAATGCCCCATACTCGCCATAACCTTATAATCTTTGCCGAGATATTTTTTTATCGTTCCTGCTTTTGCAGGCGACTCCACTATGACCAGTTTTCCTTTTTTTACAGTTTTAGAACCGGTTGATTTTGCCATTTGGATTACAAACCTCCGTTAAATTTATATAAAGTCTGAAATTCTTCTATATTGCAAGCGTGTATAAATCGCCTGCCTGTGAAATGATTTTACCGTTTAATTCGAGTTCGAGCAAAGGTACACTCAAATCGGAAACGCTTATTCCCGTGAGTGCCGATATTTTGTCGATGTGCATAGGCTCGCCGTTTATAACCGAAAGAACCTTTTCGGATACCGACAGTTCCTTAACCACTGCGGTGCCGTTTTCTTCCGCGAAAGCTTGATTTTCTGCATTTTCGTCCGAATTAAAATCAGAGTCTGGCGCAAAACGCATTTTTGACTCTTTTTCTTCAAGATTAACAATCGCGCGTGCGATTTTCTCCTTAAATTCGTCTTTTGACGCGTAGTTGACAATAATATCATCGGCGTTTGTCGCAAGAAGCGCGCCGTCTTTTAAAAGCTGATTTGTGCCCTTTGAATTAAGACTGTTTATGTTGCCGGGAATTGCGTAAACCTCTCTGCCTGCTTCGTTTGCAAGCGACGCGGTGATAAGCGAACCGCTTTTGAAAGTTGCCTCAACCACAACAGTACCGCTGCAAATTCCGCTTATAATTCTGTTGCGCTCGGGAAAATGATGCTTCATAGGCTCGGAATTGGGCGGATATTCGGTCATAACCATACCCGTTTCCATTATTCTTTTCATAAGGTAAGCGTTTGATGCAGGGTAAACCCTGTTTATTCCGCAGCCGAGAACGGCAACCGTGGGCGCTTTTGCGTCCAGCGCACCGAGATGCGCTGCCGAATCTATACCGTCCGCCATACCGCTTACAACAAGTGCGCCGTTTTTAGCAAGGTCGTTTGCAAGAGAACGCGCAACGTTAAGTCCGTATTGCGTAGCCTTGCGCGAGCCTACAAGCGAAATACACAGATAGTCATTGAGATTTATAAAATTCCTGCCTCGGCAGTAGAGGACATACGGATAATCGGCGGTTTCCTTCAAAAGATACGGATATGCCTCGTTATCGGATGTTAAAATTCTTACATTATACTGCGCAAGCGTGTTTAAAAATTTGTCTATTCCGTCAACGCTTTTGTCGCAGAGTCTGCTTTTTTCTTCTGCGTTAAGAAACTTGAATTTGCCGTAATCGCTTTCCGATGCGTCATAAAGTGCGTCGATGTTTACGAAAACCTCGTCGAGCATAACCTTAATCTTTGCACGTCTTATTCCGCATTTAACAGTCAGCCAAAGCCATTTATCAACGTTCGTCATTTGCAGTCACTCCGAAATATGTGTTTGAAAATATTCACTATTTTATACAGTACAATAAAATTTATCATTTGTAAAGAGTTTTTTTAAAAAAGTTTTTTCCTTTATAATAAGCAAATATTAAAAAAACGGCGCAAAAATGTCAAAAACCGTCTTGTTTGCTGTGCATTATGCACAAAAATAAAATTATGATGATATAAAATTGTGCATATTTCACATAAAAATTATAAAATTTTGGTTATTATATTTTTTTAATTCAAAAGGAAATAACCAAAGTAAAATAGAAATATAATGATAAAGGCGAAAATGAAAATTTATGCCGAAAATATAAAATTATATAACAAGGAGGAAAGGTAAATGTTTGACTATGAAACCAAAAACTTAAGAAATGTTTGCTTGATTTCGCACGGCAACGCCGGTAAGACGTCGCTTTGCGAGGCCTTGCTCTATAAGGCTAAAGCGACGGACAGACTTGGCAAAGTGCTTGACGGAAACACAGTATCGGACTATGATGCAGAGGAAATTAAACGTAAAATTTCGATTAACACAACAATCGAGCCGCTTGAGTGGAAGGGCGTTAAAATTAACATTATCGACACGCCGGGATACTTTGATTTTGTAGGCGAACAAATCGAGGGCGTCGAGGCTGCGGACAACGCGGTTATTATGGTTAGCGGAAAATCGGGCGTCAGCGCAGGAACGGAACGTTCGTGGGATTTTGCCTCTTTTTTCAGCGAGTTTACAAGCTCCGCTTTTCCTCTTATTGTGATGTATTTCGGCTCATAATTATTTTCGGGGTCAATGCCGAGCTTGCTTTTGGGAAGGTCGATTAAATGCCCCATACTCGCCATAACCTTATAATCTTTGCCGAGATATTTTTTTATCGTTCCTGCTTTTGCAGGCGACTCCACTATGACCAGTTTTCCTTTTTTTACAGTTTTAGAACCGGTTGATTTTGCCATTTGGATTACAAACCTCCGTTAAATTTATATAAAGTCTGAAATTCTTCTATATTGCAAGCGTGTATAAATCGCCTGCCTGTGAAATGATTTTACCGTTTAATTCGAGTTCGAGCAAAGGTACACTCAAATCGGAAACGCTTATTCCCGTGAGTGCCGATATTTTGTCGATGTGCATAGGCTCGCCGTTTATAACCGAAAGAACCTTTTCGGATACCGACAGTTCCTTAACCACTGCGGTGCCGTTTTCTTCCGCGAAAGCTTGATTTTCTGCATTTTCGTCCGAATTAAAATCAGAGTCTGGCGCAAAACGCATTTTTGACTCTTTTTCTTCAAGATTAACAATCGCGCGTGCGATTTTCTCCTTAAATTCGTCTTTTGACGCGTAGTTGACAATAATATCATCGGCGTTTGTCGCAAGAAGCGCGCCGTCTTTTAAAAGCTGATTTGTGCCCTTTGAATTAAGACTGTTTATGTTGCCGGGAATTGCGTAAACCTCTCTGCCTGCTTCGTTTGCAAGCGACGCGGTGATAAGCGAACCGCTTTTGAAAGTTGCCTCAACCACAACAGTACCGCTGCAAATTCCGCTTATAATTCTGTTGCGCTCGGGAAAATGATGCTTCATAGGCTCGGAATTGGGCGGATATTCGGTCATAACCATACCCGTTTCCATTATTCTTTTCATAAGGTAAGCGTTTGATGCAGGGTAAACCCTGTTTATTCCGCAGCCGAGAACGGCAACCGTGGGCGCTTTTGCGTCCAGCGCACCGAGATGCGCTGCCGAATCTATACCGTCCGCCATACCGCTTACAACAAGTGCGCCGTTTTTAGCAAGGTCGTTTGCAAGAGAACGCGCAACGTTAAGTCCGTATTGCGTAGCCTTGCGCGAGCCTACAAGCGAAATACACAGATAGTCATTGAGATTTATAAAATTCCTGCCTCGGCAGTAGAGGACATACGGATAATCGGCGGTTTCCTTCAAAAGATACGGATATGCCTCGTTATCGGATGTTAAAATTCTTACATTATACTGCGCAAGCGTGTTTAAAAATTTGTCTATTCCGTCAACGCTTTTGTCGCAGAGTCTGCTTTTTTCTTCTGCGTTAAGAAACTTGAATTTGCCGTAATCGCTTTCCGATGCGTCATAAAGTGCGTCGATGTTTACGAAAACCTCGTCGAGCATAACCTTAATCTTTGCACGTCTTATTCCGCATTTAACAGTCAGCCAAAGCCATTTATCAACGTTCGTCATTTGCAGTCACTCCGAAATATGTGTTTGAAAATATTCACTATTTTATACAGTACAATAAAATTTATCATTTGTAAAGAGTTTTTTTAAAAAAGTTTTTTCCTTTATAATAAGCAAATATTAAAAAAACGGCGCAAAAATGTCAAAAACCGTCTTGTTTGCTGTGCATTATGCACAAAAATAAAATTATGATGATATAAAATTGTGCATATTTCACATAAAAATTATAAAATTTTGGTTATTATATTTTTTTAATTCAAAAGGAAATAACCAAAGTAAAATAGAAATATAATGATAAAGGCGAAAATGAAAATTTATGCCGAAAATATAAAATTATATAACAAGGAGGAAAGGTAAATGTTTGACTATGAAACCAAAAACTTAAGAAATGTTTGCTTGATTTCGCACGGCAACGCCGGTAAGACGTCGCTTTGCGAGGCCTTGCTCTATAAGGCTAAAGCGACGGACAGACTTGGCAAAGTGCTTGACGGAAACACAGTATCGGACTATGATGCAGAGGAAATTAAACGTAAAATTTCGATTAACACAACAATCGAGCCGCTTGAGTGGAAGGGCGTTAAAATTAACATTATCGACACGCCGGGATACTTTGATTTTGTAGGCGAACAAATCGAGGGCGTCGAGGCTGCGGACAACGCGGTTATTATGGTTAGCGGAAAATCGGGCGTCAGCGCAGGAACGGAACGTTCGTGGGATTTTGCGCAGGCGAAAAATATGCCCGTTATGTTTTTTATAAACAAGCTTGACGATCACAAGGCAAACTATCAGAAAGTATTGGAAGAGCTTAAAGATAATTTCGGAAAATCTGTCGCGCCGTGCCTTTTCCCCATTAAAGACGGCGACGATTTTATAGGTTTTATAGATATCGTTTCAATGCAGGCTAAAATGTTTAACAAAGACGGAAGTATCACGTTTGAGGATATTCCGGAAAATATGCAGGAAATCGCGCAGACAAACCGAGATATGCTTATGGAGGCGGTTGCCGAGGTGAGCGACGAATTTATGGAAAAATATTTTGACAGCGGAGAATTTACCGATGATGAAATTACATATGCCCTGAAACACGGCGTTAAAGAGGGAACTTTCGTGCCTGTTTTGTGCGGTTCGGTTTTAAAAGGTATCGGCATTGAAATTCTGCTTGACTATATGAGAAAATATTTCTGCAATCCGCTCGAGGCAGGCACCGTAATCGGCGAAAATCCCAAAACGGGTGACGCGGCTGAAATTGAGGCGGACCGTGACAAACCGCTTTGTGCAAAGGTTTTCAAAACGATTGTAGACCCGTATGTGGGCAAAATGTCGTTTTTAAAAGTTATGTCCGGCACGCTTTGTGCCGACAGCACGGTTTATAACTCGACGAAAGGCGAAAACGAAAAAATTGCAAAATTATACGTTATGCGCGGAAAAAAACAGTTTGATGTTCCGAAGCTTTACGCAGGCGATATCGGCGTTACCGCAAAACTTTTGTGCACCGATACGTCGGATACTCTGTGCAGTGCGAAAGAACCTGTTGTGCTTGAAAAAATAGATTTTCCCGAGCCTGTTCTGTCGCTCGCGGTTATCCCGAAAGCAAAGGGTGACGAGGAGAAAATCAGCGCCGGACTCAACAAACTTGTTGAGGAGGACCCGACGTTTAAGGTTTATCAGAATAAGGAAACAAAACAGACGATAATCGCCGGCACGGGCGAACAGCACCTTAATATCATAACCACAAAACTGCAAAATAAATTCGGTGTTGCTGTGGAGCTTGCCGAACCTAAAATCGCGTACAGAGAAACAATTAAGAAAAAAGTTAAAGTTGAGGGAAAACATAAGAAACAGTCGGGCGGTCACGGTCAGTACGGTCACGTTTGGATTGAATTTGAGCCGTGCGACAGTGAGAATTTGGTGTTTGAAGAAAAGGTATTCGGCGGTTCTGTGCCGAAAAACTTCTTCCCGGCGGTTGAAAAAGGACTTCGCGACAGCGTTAAGAGCGGAGTTTTGGCGGGTTATCCCGTTGTAAACCTTAAAGCAACGCTTGTTGACGGTTCGTATCACAGTGTCGATTCGTCCGAAATGGCGTTTAAAACCGCGGCAAACCTTGCGTATAAAGCAGGTCTTGCCCAGGCTGACCCCGTTTTGCTCGAACCTGTCGGACGTCTTAAAGTTAAGGCGCGAAACGACTACACAGGCGATGTTGTGGGTGATATAAATAAGCGTCGGGGCAGAGTGCTCGGAATGGAGCCGAAAGATAAGAATATCACCGAGGTTGAGGCGGAGGTGCCTATGGGAGAAATGGCGAAATATGCAATAGACCTCCGTGCCATCACGAACGGACGCGGTAAATTCAGTTTTGTTTTCGACCATTATGAGGAGGCGCCGTATAACATCCGCGACAAGGTTGTTGCCGAGAGCAAAAAACAGTAAAATGTCCGAAAAATAAAACTTAAATCCGGCTTTTCGCCTTCTTCGAGTGCGTGCTGCGGTACGCGTTCGGAGTGGTGAAAAGCCTTTTTTTGAATATAAAGAAAAAGTATTCAATGGAGTTAAATCCCGAAAAATAGGCAATTTCCTTAATTGAATAATCGGAATTTTCCAAAAGTCCGCACGCGTATTTTAAACGCAGAGTGTTGACGTAATCGTTAAACGAAACACCGATGTTTTTCTTGAAAACCGAGCCGAAATAATTCGGCGCAATTTTAAGATGTTTTGCGGTGCTTTCAACCGATATGTCATAACGGAAATTTTTGCGTATATAATTTACCGCCTGCTGGATTGTACCGGGTGCAGAGTCGGCGCTGTCTTTCGTTGATTTTCTTATAACATCTATGATGATTTCGTTAAGAATACTTTTTGACATCTGATAATAAAATTTATCTTTTTTTTCGTTTTCTTCAAAAATTCTGTTTACACAGCCGATGATTTTTTGAATTTCGTCCTCATCGAATTTAATGTTGAATTTTCCTATTCCCGACAAAAGATTATCGCAGATTTCCTTGCCGACCGAATTTTCAAAAAATCGTATGTTTATCATTACAACGTCTGAAATATGATTTAAAGCGTGGAAATCACAGTATGACATAAGGGTTGCGTTTCCGCGCGACGCAATAAATTTTTCGTTGTTATATGTAACCTCTTCTATGCCTGAAACGATAATTTCAAGCTCAAAATAATCGTGCCAGTGTATGCCGACCGCAGTATCTTTTTTTAGTGTTTTTTCAACTACGATAAATTCGCCGTCAAAAACCGCACCGCGCTCATACACCTCGGGAACAATATTCATAAGACGTTTTTCTTTCATAATGCTTCCTCGCAAATCTTTGATTTTCTTAATAATTATATCACTTAAAGATCAAAATTTCAAGTTTTTTTACTGGACGAATATTTAAAGTATGACAGAAAAATTATCACAGGTCACGATATAAACGAAGTGAATATAATGTTTGATTTAAGCGGAAAACTTGCATTTGTCACAGGTTCGAGCTGTGGAATAGGCAAAGCGTTTGCAATAAAGCTTGCAACGGTGAAAAACCACGCAAGCCATATTCTGCAAAAGCTTTCGGTTACGCGCAGGAGGGAGACGAAAACCGCCGCTGAAAAATTTAAACTTCACCGTTAAAATTAAAAAAATCCGAGCGTATCGTTCGCTCGGATTTTTCGTTTATATAAGTTTTGCAGTTTTTAAAAGATTGTAAATTCTGACTGCAATTTCACCGCGCGCTGCGTTGTTTTGGGGGTTTATTAAGTCTGTATCATCGGAGAAAATGTCATTTTTATAACAAAACGCGAGTGCATTTTGTGCCCAGTCGCTTGACGCGGTGTAGTCTTCAAATACAGCGAGAATATCGCGCGCACCGTCCTGTGAAATATCGTTTTCAAGTCCGCAGATTTTCGCCGCGCGTTCGAGCATAACCGCCGTTTCTTGGTTTGTGATAAATCCGTTCGGGTTAAATTCCGTGTCCGAAATTCCTTTCACTATCCCGTAATTTGCGCATACCGAAATGGGAGTGAAAAACCAGTCGTCCGCCAAAACGTCATCAAAATTTTTGACATTTTCTGCCTTTACAAGACCGAGTGCACGCGTTATTAGAGCCGAAAACTCCGCACGCGTAACAGGCATATCGGGCGCGAAAATATCGTCTGTTTTTCCGTTTATGATTTTTCGCGATGCAAGCGCCTCAATTTCGTTTTGCGCACTGTTGCCGATTATATCGGAAAACGTCCTATTTTCCGAAAATCCGGGCACGTTTATATCGGGATTTTTGCCTGAAAGTCCCGTGTTATTCGCGTTTTCGTCCTGTTTTTTTATGTCTGTCATATCGTATATCGAACATAAGTTTTCGTTAAACCTTTTAAGCGACACCAGTGCGCAGAAAGCCTGTTCCGATGCCATTTGATTTGAACCGCTTTTGTCCGTGTCGTGATAAAAACCGCCGTTGCCGTCGTAATACGTCATAAGATTGTCGTACGGCGTCTTGCCGTTTTTGACAAAACGCGCGTCGTTCTGCGGAATTTTAAGTGCGCAAAGTGCGATAATAACCTGTGACACGCTTTCAGAGGTTTCTGTTCCGTAGGTTGAAAAACCGCCGTTTTCGTTCTGCGAATTTGATAAAAATTCAACAGCCGAATTTACCGCCGTGCTTATTTTTTCATCATTTTTATACTTTGCGAGAGCGGTCAATGCCATAGCTGTGAGATCGGTGTCCGACGTACCCGTATCGCTGAGCGACCAACCGCCGTCGGGATTTTGTTCCGAAATTATTTTTTCAATATATTTTCCGCGGATTTCTGTGTTTTCGGAAATGTAATTTCCGCTGTCAAGCGCTATAAGCGCCCAAATTGCGCCGTTTATGCCCTGCCAAACGGTGTTGTCAAAACCGCATAAAGGCGTTATAAGATTGTATCCCGAAACGTTTTCCGCGTTTTTGCCGATTGCGGTCACAGCCAAAATTACGCGCGAATACTCCGTGTACTTTCTGTCGTGAAGAACGCCGTTTTTTTCTGTGAGTTTTTTTACAAGGTTGTCATAGTATTTGCCGAAAAATTCCTGTTGATTTTCTGCACCGCTCCGCGCAAGCGCGGTAACCGCCCATTCACCGCCGATTGACGAAACGTTGGGTGATGGGACTGCCGAATTTATGTACTGAACGCTTTTTTCAACCGCAGCGTCCAAATCGGGCGCGGAATATGCAACGGAAAACAACATTATAAATGTCAGTAAAATGCTGGCTGTTTTTTTCATTTTGTCACCTCAATAAAATACGGAGCGAATTTATCCGCCCCGTAAAATTCAAAAGTAAAATTATCTTACCAAATTCTGCTCTCTGTTCGGACCTACGCCGACCATAGAAACCTTGCAGTCACAAAGTTCCTCAATGCGCGAAATGTATTTTTTTGCGTTTTCGGGGAGCTCATCATAGCTTTTAACTCCCGAAATATCACCGTTCCAGCCGTCAAATTCCTCATAAACAGGCTCGCACAAAGCAAGTTCCTCAAGGCTGGGTGGAAATTCCGAAATTATTTCGTCGCCTTTTTTATACGCAACGCAGATTTTAAGCTTGTCAATACCGCTCAAAGTGTCGATTTTGTTAACCGAAAGCGAGGTAAGTCCGCTTGTTCTTACGGCAAATTTAACGATAACCGCGTCGAACCAACCGCACCTTCTCGGACGTTTTGTAACCGTGCCGTACTCAAAGCCTTTCTCGCGGATTTCGTCGCCTGTTTTGTCGAAAAGCTCGGTCGGGAAAGGACCTTTGCCGACTCTGGTTGTGTATGCTTTTACAACGCCGAGACACTCGTCAATCATAGTCGGTCCGATGCCTGTTCCTATGCAAACACCGCCCGAAACGGGATGCGACGATGTAACATACGGATAAGTTCCGAGGTCGATGTCGAGAAGCGTGCCCTGCGCGCCCTCAAAAAGAACCTTTTTGCCTGCTTTGATTTCGTTATACAAAATTGCCGTTGTGTCCGCGGCATATTTTTTGAGCTTTTTCGCATAGCCGAGGTAATCGCTTATGATTTCTTCGGCATCAACACCCTCACCGCCGTATATTTTTTCGATAATTGCATTTTTGATTTTTACATTTTCGCGCACCTTTTTAACGAAAACTTCCTCGTTCATAAGGTCGCACACGCGTATGCCTATTCTCTCGGCTTTGTCCATATAGCACGGACCGATACCGCTTTTTGTTGTGCCGATGTCACCCGTGCCCTTTGCCTTTTCCGAAAGAGTGTCAATCACAATGTGATAGGGCATAATAAGATGTGCTCTTAAATCGAGCCTTAAATTTTCGGTTGAAACACCTTTGGAGTTTAACATATCCATTTCCTCTAAAAGAACCTTGGGCGAAACAACCACGCCGTTTCCGATAATGCAGAGCGTGTTTTTGTTTATAATTCCCGACGGCGTTAAACGGAGCTTATACTGCTCGCCGTTTGCCTCAACGGTATGACCTGCATTGTTTCCGCCCTGCGAGCGCACAACAACGTCCGACATACCTGCAAGTATATCTACAATTTTGCCTTTGCCTTCGTCGCCCCACTGCGCGCCGATTACCACTTTTGTTGGCATTGCAAATCCTCCTTAAATTATGTAAAAAGTTAAAACAGTTCAAAGCCCGAACCGAGAAAAGGGTACGGGCTTTGAAAAATTATTTTGTTTTGAGATAGTCGTTGATTTTGTTTACAAGCTCGTCGGCGTCAACGCCGTGAACCGCGCACGCCTCCTCGATAGACTCGCCCGAAGCCGAGGGGCAGCCGAGGCAGTGCATACCGATTTCAAAGAAAAACGGTGCCGTGCCTGCATCAATTTTCAAAACATCTGCAATAATAGTATTTTTATCAACACTTGCCATTGTAAATTCCTCCCGTAAGTTATATTTAAGCAATACATCTGTTATTATACCACCGAAAAACAAAAAAATCAATCCTTTTTGACGCAATATTTATAATATTTTTTCAATTTGTAAAACAGTTGACTTTTTGAGCGTTTTGTGCGATAATAAAACAGTATATAATATAATAGGAAAAATATCGACAAAGAGGTGAAATTTATGAGCGGCAAAACATATGTTTCGGTGAGAATTTACGGTCACGACTATACCTTTACGGGAACGGAAAGCGAAGAATACATTCAGAAAGTATGTTATAATGTGGACAAAAAAATGCGCGATTTCAGACAGCGCGACCCGAAGCTTAACGAAACCAAGCTTGCAATACTTACGGCGGTGAACACTGCCGACGAGTTTTTTAAAAACAAGGCGCTGCTTGATGAAACCATTGCGGATTTGAAAAAATACAAAGAGGAAGCTTTTAACGCTAAAAACAAACTTCTTGTAACCGAGAAAGAAAACGAATATTTGAAAGAAGAAATTCAAAGTCTTAAAATAGAGCTGGCGAAAAATGGAAAATAATATCGAAATTCTTGCGCCGGCAGGCGGTTATGATACATTTGTGTCTGCAATAAACAACGGCGCGGACGCAGTGTATATCGGCGGAAAAAGCTTCAGCGCGCGAAAAAATGCCGTGAATTTTTCGGACAAAGAAATTATAAACGCGGTGAAGTATGCGCATCTGCGTGGTGCAAAGGTGTATATAACGCTTAACACACTTTTAAAAGACAGCGAAATTAAGGATGCGTCGGAATTTGTGAAATTCTGCGATAGTGCAGGCGTTGACGCGCTGATTATTCAGGATTTGTCCGTTTTGGCAATGATTAAAAATATGAACGTCAATCTTGTGCCTCACGCGAGCACGCAGATGACGGTTATGAACACCGAGGGTGTGAAAATCTGCGAAAAAATGGGATATACGCGCGTTGTTTTGGCGCGTGAGCTTTCGTTTGACGATATTAAAAATATCAGCGAAAAAACAAACTGCGAACTTGAGGTTTTTGTACACGGCGCGCTTTGCGTGTGCTGTTCGGGACAGTGCCTTTTGAGCAGTGTTATCGGCGCGAGAAGCGGAAACCGCGGTGACTGTGCCCAGCCGTGCAGACTGTGGTACAATCTTATTGATTATGACGGCAAAAAGGTATTCAAAACGCCGAAATATCTTATTTCGCTGAAAGATTTGTGCCTTGTCGATGAGGTGGGAAAATTTAAAGAAATCGGTGTAAAATCGTTCAAAATCGAAGGCAGAATGAAAAGCAAAGAATATGTTTCTCTTGCGTCAAATGCCTATCATACGGCGAAAATTAACGGCAGTGTTTCGTCTGAAACGGTTGCGGAACTTGAAAATATTTTCAGCCGTTCTGGATTTACAAAGGCATATTTTAACTCGAAAATCGGGCGCGGTATGCTAAATTTTGACAAAAATAACGACGAAGTTTACAAAAATATAGATGAAAACGTTTTGAAAAAAGCGTCCGAAATGGCTAAAAACGAAGGTGTAAAGC
Source organism: Qingrenia yutianensis (assembly GCF_014385105.1). Taxonomy (NCBI): domain Bacteria; kingdom Bacillati; phylum Bacillota; class Clostridia; order Eubacteriales; family Oscillospiraceae; genus Qingrenia; species Qingrenia yutianensis. The sequence goes on from NZ_JACRTE010000001.1 coordinate 130,562, forward strand.
GGAAGATTGAAATTTATGCAAGAGTATTGAAAGACGAAAAAATTCTGGTGAAGTTTTCCGATGATTTCGGCAACGGTATTTTTTATGAAAGAGATATTGTTCCGCAGACCGCAAGCAACGCACCGCTGACATACGAAAAGCTTTATGACGCGTTTGCAAAGCTTGGCGGTACGGCATTTTCGCTTGAAAAATTCTCGTGTGATTTGGACGAAAATCTTTTTGTTTCTGCAAAGGATTTGAACTCGGTACGGCGCGAAGGCGTGCGTCTTTTAGAAGATAAAATTTTAAATACGCAAAACCGAAAAACGGTTAAAAATTTTGAATATCATACAGAAAACAAAGAGATTGAAAAATGCGGTTTTACCGCGTCGGTGCGGACGTCCGAACAGCTTGAAACGGTTATGCGCGAGGATGTGTTTGAAAAAATTTTCGTGCCGTATGAATTATACAAAAAATATGAAAAAAATTTTAAAAACGATAACAGAATTGTGTGCGTTCCGTATGACACATTCGGTGATAAAATGCCCGATTTAAGCGGTATTGAACGCATTTCGGCAACAAACATAAGTCAGCTTGGCATTTGCCGTGAAAAAGAAATTTTCGCCGAGGCATCGCTTAACATCACAAACAGCGTTGCGCTCGATATGTATAAAAATCTCGGCGTTTCGTGCGCGCATCTTTCAAACGAACTTACAATCGGCGAAATTAAAAATATGAAAAAGTGCATTGACACCGAAATCACGGTTTACGGCAAAATTGCGGTTATGCTCACGAAAGCGTGCGTTGTGAAAAACGGCATCGGCAAATGCGGGTGCAAAAGCGAAAAGTTTTTGTATATTGAGGACAGGCTCGGCAAAAAATTTCCCGTTATCACAAACAAACTCAACTGCACGAATACGATTTTCAATTCCGCGCCTATTGTGATGTCGGACAGGCTTAACGAGGTGAAAAATATCGGTGTGCGGTATCTTCGTCTTGAATTTACCGACGAGGGTAAGGATTTGGTTAAAAGCATAATTTCGCTTTATAAATCGGGCGGAAAATGCGGTTTTGAATTTACGAGAGGTCATTATTACCGAGGTGTGTAAATGCTTAAAAAAGGCGATTTTATTGCGGTTTTCACGGTTGCTTTTGTGTGGATTTTGTCGCTTGTGCCGTTTTTTGCGTACGGCAGAACGGCGAATCTTAAAGCCGTGATTTATCTTGACGGTGAAAAATATGCCGAATACACGCTTGCAAAATATGAAAAGCCGATTTCGGTGACGGTTGACGGCACTGGCAGAAATGTTGTTGAAATTTCCAAAAACGGCGTCCGTGTTGCCGAAAGCGACTGTGCCGACAAGCTTGAAATAAACGGCGGTACGATAAACAAGGCAGGGCAGTCGCTGATTTGTCTGCCGAACAGATTTTTGGTGAAAATTGAGGGCGGCGGTGATGAAATTGACGCGGTTACCTATTAGAAAAATTCTTCTTGCAGGAATTTTCTGTGCGGCGGCAACGGTTTTGGGAATTTTTGAAAATTCACTTCCCGTGCTTAATGCCGTCCCGGGCGGAAAAATCGGTCTTGCAAACGCGGTGTGTATGCTTGTGCTATATATTTACGGCGCAAAATATGCCTTATCCGTGAGCATTGTCCGCGCATTTTTGGTGTCGTTTATCCTGGGCGGTGCAAACGTTTTGCCGTATTCTTTATCGGGTGCGGTTTTGAGTATGGCGGTTATGGCTTGTTTTTACTGTAATGAAAACTTTTCGCCTGTCGGAATTTGCATTTTGGGTGCGTTTTTCAACAACACCGCGCAGATTTTGACCGCGTGCGTAATGCTGGGAAACACCGCTCCGCTCTGCTGTTTTACATATCTTGCGCCCGTGTCGCTTATATGCGGAGGTGCGGTCGGAATTTTGGCAAACAGACTTTTAAAGTATAAAAATATAATTTTGAAAGAAGATAAAAGATGAAAAAAATTATTCTGGCGTCAAATTCGCCGAGAAGAAAAGAAATTTTGGAAAACCTCAATATAAAATTTGATATTTTGTCACCCGATGCGGACGAGAACAGTGTTGACAAAACGCTTCCGCCCGAGCTTTACGTTGAAAATCTTGCAAGCTTAAAGGCCTTTGCGGCGGCAAAAGAGACGGTTTTGGAAAAAATCATAATCGGCGCGGACACCGTTGTTGCGCTTGATGATAAAATTCTTTTAAAACCGAAAGATGATGACGACGCGTTTAATATGCTCAAAAGTCTTTCGGGCAGAGCGCATTCGGTTTATACGGGAATTTGTGTTGTAAATTCGCACACCGCAAAATCGTGCATTGCATACGAAAAAACCGATGTTTATTTCAGAAATCTCGATGATGACGAAATTACGCGCTACATTCAAACGGGAGAAAGCGCGGACAAGGCAGGTGCGTACGGAATACAGGGACTCGGCAGTCTTTTTATCGAAAAAATCAACGGCGACTATTTCAATGTTGTGGGACTTCCCGTGTGCAAATTGGCAAAAATTTTAAAAGACGAATTTTGCACGCCTGTTTTGTAAAAGATATACTGTAAATTCAATTTTAAGCAGAAAGAAAGGCTGAAAATATGAAAAACGATATTGGTGTGGATATTGGCACTGCAAATACGCTTATTTATATGAAATCAAAAGGAATTGTGGTGAACGAACCGTCGGTTGTGGCGCTTGACAAAGAATACAAAAGCGTTCTTGCGGTCGGAACGGAGGCAAAAGAAATGCTCGGAAAAACTCCGTCTGCAATTTTGTCGGTTTGCCCCATAAGAGAGGGTGTTATCGCGGAATTTGACACGGCGCAGTCTATGCTCAAAAGTTTTGTGCGGAAAGCTTTTTCAAAGAAAGCATTCGTCAAATCGCGCGTTGTTGCGTGCGTTCCGATAAACGTTACCGCGGTGGAAAAACAGGTTATAAAAGACGCGCTTATAAATTCGGGCGCACGCGAGGTTTTTGTTGTTGAAAAGCCTATGGCGGCGGCAATCGGCGCAAATCTTCCCGTTTCCGAGCCTATTGCAAGTATGATTGTGGACATCGGCTGCGGAACGACCGAAATCGCGGTTATTTCGCTCGGCGGGATTGTATGCGGAAAAACGGTGAAAACCGCGGGCGGAAGTTTTGACCGCGCGGTTGAAAAGTATATAAAACGTGCGCACGCACTGCTTATCGGCGAGCAGACGGCGGAGAAAATCAAAATCGAGCTTGGCTCGGCATTTGACGTAAACGACGGAGAAACGCTTGAAGTGAGCGGTTCGGACTATATGACGGGACTCCCGAAAAACGCGGTCATCACGGCGGAGGAAATCCGCGGTGCCTTAAAAGACAGCCTTATGGGAATAATCGAGGCGATTAAGGACGTTTTGGAGGACACGCCGCCCGAACTTTCGGCGGACATTATCGAGCGCGGAATAACGCTCACAGGCGGAGGCGCGCTTTTAAGGGGAATTGACAGTCTTATAAAAAAGGAAGTCGGTATGCCCGTTTATATAGCGGACGAGCCGAAAGAGTGCACGGCGAACGGCACGGGCATTATTTTGGACGACATTGACCTTATAAGAAAGGACAGCTTGTATCTTTCGGCAAAATAGCATAAATTTACGGAGAAGAATATGTCATTTTTTAAAAACAAAACAAAGGTACTGATTTTAATACTGACAATAATTTTAGCGGCGCTTATGGCAGTTTCCACGCTTCCCTCCAAAAATGCGGGGTTTATTTCCAATGCGTTCGGCTATGTTATAACACCCGTGCAAAACGCTCTTGAAAGGGTTATCGACGCGACCGAAGGGTTTTTTAAGTATTTTATCGATATGAAAAATTTGGAGCGCAAAAACGGCGATTTGAAAGAGGAAATCTCGGCGCTGAACTCGTCGCTCCGCGAGATGACTGACCTTAAAAACGAAAACGAACAGCTCCGCAGTCTTTTGGGATTAAAGCAGAGAAATTCGGATAAACAGTATATCGCCGCGGAGGTGTCGGCACGCAATTTCAACAACTGGTACTGCGTGCTTACGCTTGACAAAGGCACCGACGACGGCGTTGCGGTAAACGACGTTGTGCTGACAAACGACGGCGTTGTGGGATATGTTTACGAAATCGGCACAAACTGGGCAAAGGTTACGGGAATAATCGACTCTACCTCGTCCGCCGCGGCTATTGCAAAGCGTACTGGCGACAAATCGGTTGTCGAGGGCGATATTAACCTTATGCAGAACGGACAGTGCAAAATGCCGTATATCCCGAAAGAATCGGGAATTTTGCAGGGCGACGAAGTTTATACGTCGGGCGGCGGCGGTGTTTATCCGGAGGGGTTATACATCGGCACGGTTGAGGAAATCGTAAATTCCGCGGACGGAATGTCGAAAGAAGCGGTTATAAAAACCGGCGCGTCGCCGTATGACGTTAAATGTGTATTTATTCTTAAAAGATAATTTTGCGGGGTAGGGTAATTGAAAAATTTTAAGGAATATTTGTGGATTTTAATACTTTTTCTCTTGCAGACGACACTGTGCGCGCGGTACAAAATTTTCGGCGTTGTGCCTAATCTTGTGCTTGTGTTTGCAGTGAGCGCGTTTGCGGTAAATTCTATTCCGCGCTCGGCATTTCTGGCGGTTTTTGCAGGTCTTATGCTGGACTGGTCGGCGGGCAGAGCGGGGGTAAACGCGCTGCTGCTTCTCTATCTTTCATTGCTCGTTTCATATGCCTCAGAAAAGTTTTTCTATAAACGGCTTGTTTACATAGTAATCCTGACGTTTGCGGCGGATATTTTATACAGTGTGTTTTATCTTGCACTTAATTTTTATATCTGGGGTGTTTTTGTAAACTTTCAGTCGTTTATGCGCGTAATCATTCAGGCATCTGTTGACACGGTTCTGTCGGTAATTTGCTATTTTGCGTATGTAAAATACAAAAACCGAGAAAACATAAAACTTTCATTTAAAAAGGACGTGATTTTTTGAACGAAAAGCTTTATAACAAACATTTTATAGTTATCACCGTCTTTTTTGTTTTGTTTTTTCTCATACTCACAAGACTTGTAAATCTTCAGGTTATAAACGGAAAAACGTATTATGAAAAAGCGCAGAACAGACTTTTAAATTCGCAGTCGGTTCCTGCACCGCGCGGTGAAATTACCGACCGCTACGGCAGAGCTTTTGTAACGAATGAAACGGGTTTTTCGGTGGAAATCACAAAAAATGCGTCAACCGACGACAATATGCTAAATCAAACGGTTTTAAACGTTATAAACGTGCTCAACGACCATAACGAAAAATATACCGATAATTTACCGATTACCTATGCGCCGTACGAATACAAGGAAAGTGAAGGAATTGAGAAATTTTCCGTTGACGAAAAGACTGGACAAAGCGTCACGGCAGAGGAAAAAATGCGTATTTTGTGCAATAAATACGGCATAAACGAAAACTACAGCGAAAATGAAAAACGTGTTCTTGCAGGCGTACGCTGCGAAATGGAAACGCGAAATTTCAGTTCGGTCACACCGTTTACTCTTGCTCCTAACGTGTCGCTCGGCACGGTTACAGTGCTGAAAGAACAAAAACTTTCGTTTCCGAACGTCAGCATTGTGACGCGCCCTGTGCGAAAATACCCGAACGACGGGCTTGCGTCGCACATTCTCGGCAGGGTAGGCATTATTTATAAAGAAGAATTTGAGGCGATGAAGGACGAAAATTATTCTATGAACGCCATCATCGGCAAAGACGGTATGGAAAAATACCTCGAACGCTATATCCGCGGAAAAGACGGAAAAAAAGTTGTGGAGCAGGCAGTGAACAATTCGTCGTTTGAAAGCGAAAACATTTCGCCCGTTCCGGGAAATAACGCCGCGCTTACCATTGATATGGATTTACAGCGCGTTGCACAGCAGTCGCTCGCCGAGGTTGTTTCAAGCATAGATTCCGCGTCGGGCGGAAGTGTTGTTGCGATAGATGTAAACAGCGGTGAACTTTTGGCAGTTGCAAGCTATCCTACATATTCGCTCGAAAGCTTTGACCGCGATTATGACGCTTTGTCGAAAAATCCGCGAAAGCCAATGTTTAACCGCGCAATCGGCGGTGTGTACGAGCCGGGTTCAACGTTTAAAATGCTCACGTCGGTTGCGGCTCTGGAGGGCGGATACATCACACCGCAGACGAAAATCACCGACAACGGCGTGTTTGAGCTTGCAAACCAGCAATTCAACTGCTGGATTTGGACGAGCCAGCACGCGACGCACGGAAGTATAAACGTGTCGGAGGCACTGCGCGATTCGTGCAACTATTTCTACTATACCGTCGGCAACAAAATGGGTATTGACGAAATTTTAAAATGGGGCAAAAAATTCGGAATTGCCGAGCTTACGGGCATTGAAGTGTCGGGCGAGGCGAGGGGAAATTTAGCGTCGCCGGAGTATAAACAGGACGTGTTTAAAACGCCGTGGTACCCGGGTGACACCGTACAGTGCGCAATCGGACAGTCGTTCAACCTTTTTACACCGCTCGAACTTGCAAGCTATACCGCGACAATCGCGAACGGCGGAACAAGATACCGCGCACATCTTCTTAAGAATGTGAAAAACTATAAAACGGGCGAAACGGTGTTCGAGCCCGAAAAAGAGGTTCTCGGCACGGTTGAAATGAGCAAAAGCACCTATGACGCGGTGACAAAGGGTATGCGCCTTGTTGCGTCGGAGGGCACGGCAAAGACGTATTTTGAAGATTTCGGCGTCGAAGTTTGCTGTAAAACGGGTTCCGCACAGGTCGGCACCAAGAATGCAAACGGTGTGTTTGTTTGCTATGCGCCGTACAAAAATCCCGAAATCGCGGTTGCTGTGGTAATTGAGGCGGCAGGTTCGGGAAGCAGCACAATTCCGGTTGCAAAAAATATTTTGAAAGAATATTTCAATATTGAGTAAATTTTTGTAGACAATTTAAAAATTATGTGATAAAATTAGTATGTTGGACTGCGGAGGTGAAAAAATGGGCGAAGTTTACGTTATAACATCAGGCAAAGGCGGTGTCGGAAAGACGACCGCGGCGGCGAATATCGGCATCGGTTTGTCGCTTGAGGGCAAGTCGGTTATTTTGATAGACACCGATATAGGACTTCGCAACCTCGATATAGCGGTCGGACTGGAAAACGAAATAGTTTACGACCTTGTTGACGTTGTAAACGGCGACTGCGAGCTGAAACAGGCAGTTGTCGTCAACCGAAACCAAAAAGGTCTTGCGGTGCTTCCGGCGGCGCAGACGAAAAATCAGCAGGCGGTTACGGGCGAGCAGATGAAAAAACTCTGCAGTGAGCTTAAAAATATTTTCGATTATGTTATAATCGACTGCCCGGCAGGCGTGGACTACGGCTTTGAAACGGCAATCTGCGCGGCGGATAAGGCAATCGTGGTAACAACGCCCGATTTGTCGTCAATGCGCGACGCGGACAAGGCAATCGAGCGTCTTTATGAAATGCAGATTGAGGACGTAAAGCTTATTATAAACAAAATTTATCCCAAGCTTATGGGTGTTCAGCTTCCGTATGCCGACGAGGTTTTGGAATATCTCCGCATAAACCTTCTGGGCATAATTCCTGAAGATATTAAGCTTGTCATAGCGTCAAACGCGTCAAAGGCGGTTGTCACCGACGAAAAATCGCTTTCGGGCGAGGCATTCCGAAACATTGTAAAACGTATTCAAGGGCAATATGTCCCAATTATAGATTTTGACTGCAAAAGAAAAATAAAAAGATTTTTATAAAAGGGGTTTGGTTAAATGAATATCGCACTTATCGCACACGACAAGAAAAAAGAATTGATGGTTCAGTTTTGCATAGCATATAAAGGTATTTTGGCACATCACAACCTTGTTGCAACGGGCACAACAGGTTCGCTCATCATCGACGCAACAGGTCTTAACGTACATAGGTTTTTGTCGGGTCCGCAGGGCGGTGACCAGCAAATCGGCGCGAGAATCGCATACAACGAAATTGACCTTGTGCTGTTTTTCCGCGATCCTCTCACCGCACAGCCTCACGAGCCTGATGTAAATGCGCTTCTGCGACTTTGCGATGTTCATAACATTCCGCTTGCGACAAACGTTGCGACGGCGGAGGTGCTTGTACGCGGAATGGAGCGAGGCGACCTTGAATGGCGCGATATTGTAAATCCGAAAAGCAACAGAAACATATAAATATTTTGGGGTGATTTTATGAAAGACATTGTAAAAGAAACCATTGAAAACCTTAAGAAAAACAATATGGACGCGTATTATGCCGAGAAAAAAGAGGACGTTTTGCCTATCGTGAAAAGCCTTCTTAAAAACGGCGAAACAATCACGAGCGGAGGCTCGGTGACTCTTAAAGAATGCGGTGTTTTGGAGTTTGTGAAAAACGGCGATTATAATTTTCTCGATCGCTACAAAGACGGTCTGACGCCCGAAGAACGCGAGAAAATCTACCGCGATGCATTTTTTGCGGACACATATTTTATGAGCAGTAATGCTATCATCAAAGACGGCGTTTTGTATAACGTCGACGGCAACGCAAACAGGGTCGCAGCGCTTATGTACGGTCCGAAATCGGTTGTAATTGTAGCCGGAGAAAATAAAATTGTGAATAACTTTGACGAGGCGGTAAAGCGCGTTAAAGAAATTGCCGCACCGCTCAATACAAAAAGGCTCAACTGTGCGACATACTGCAAGGAAACGGGCAAATGCGTAAAAGCCGGCGCCGGTGCGGATGAACCGTATGCAGGCTGTTCAAGCGACGGCAGAATTTGCGCAAACTATGTTATAAGCGCATATCAGAAACACCCGGGCAGAATTAAGGTAATCATCGTCGGCGAAAACCTCGGATATTAAGACAAAACAAAAAGCAGACATTTTAACAAATGCCTGCTTTTTTAATATGTAAGGGGATTATTCCTCTGCTTCAGCGTTGTTATACGCTTCAATAACGGCGTCCTCAATAAGTTTTCTCGTTTCAATATTGATAGGATGAGCAACATCTTTAAAAGTGCCGTCCTTTAATCTTTTGTTAGGCATTGCAACAAAAACTTTGCCGTTGTTTTCAATAACCTTAACGTCGTGAATTGCAAAGCAATCGTCAATGGTGATTGATGCGATTGCACGCATTTTACCCTCCGTGGCGAATTTTTTGATTTTAATACTTGTAATGTTCATAACACCCGTTCTCCTTTGCAGTTAAATATGTATATTGGAATTATATCCCAAATTGTTAAAAATGTCAATATTTTATCGAGTTTTGCAAAGAAATTTGTGGATATTATACATAATGCCGACCGTGCTTTTAGCAGATATGCCATAACACATTAAGGTATGTTATTTGTATTAAAAAAGTATTTCTGATAAAATTTAAAGTTATGCAACAAAAAGCCGGAACAAAGTTTCCTTTGTTCCGGCGTGGAGCTACTGGTCAGAATCGAACTGACAACCTGCTCATTACGAATGAGCTGCTCTGCCATTGAGCCACAGTAGCAAAGTTTTATCGGCAACATCAAGTATTTTAACATAAATCTCACCGCAAGTCAACATATTTATGAAAAAAATTGAATATTATTTCAAAAATTTTCATTAAATTATTAAATATATTGACTTTTTTGCGCCAAAGGGGTAAAATTACTATAAATGGGAGGACTGAATTTTGGAAATTGTAAAAGATGTTTTGCTCGATTCGTTAAAAATACTGCCGCTTTTGTTTGTTGTTTACGCGGTTATAGAATTTTTGGAGCACAAAAACAACAATTCGTCATATCATATTCTTATGAAACAAAAAAAGCTGGGGCCGTTTCTCGGGGCGGTTTTCGGCTGTATTCCGCAGTGTGGTTTCAGCGTCATTGCGTCCGATCTGTATTCGCGCAGGGCGATCACTGTCGGCACGCTTTTGGCGGTGTTTTTGTCAACGTCGGACGAGGCTGTGCCCATTCTTATCACAAACCCGTCGTTTTTTCCCGATGCGCTTAAAATTTTGGGAATAAAGCTTATAATCGCATCGTTTTTCGGATATATAGCGGATTTCATCATAAAAACCGAAACGGGACACGAGTGCGAAAAAAAGGAAAGGCACACGCATTTTCACGGTAACTGCGAGCCGTGCGACCACGGAATTTTGCAGTCTGCGCTCATTCACTCGGTGAAAATTTTTGTTTTTATATTTTTGGTGTCGCTCGCGCTTGAGTTTGTTATGGAAAACGCGGTCGGCGACAATGTTTTTGACTTTTTTGGCACGCACACAGTTCTCCAGCCGTTTTTGACCGCGCTGGTTGGGCTTATTCCGAACTGTGCCGCGTCGGTTATTCTTACGCAGTGCTTTATCGCCGGCAAAATCACACTCGGTGCGCTTATCGGCGGACTCTGCACGGGCGCCGGAGTGGGACTTGTGGTGCTTTTTAAATTTAACAAAAACACCGCGCAAAACTTTTTGATTTTAATTTCTTTGTATTTATGCGGTGTGTTTTCGGGCATAATATTGCAAATGATTTTATAAATTTTTGGGAATGTTATTTATGAAAGGCGGAATTTATATGAATTTTTTTGAAGAACTCACGGTAAAAGTTAAAAAAGGCGCAAAAACCGCGGTTAAAGCGTCGGGCGACGTTGCGAATTTTACGAAAAACAAAATGCTTCTTGCCGACCTTAAAGACCAAATCCGCGAAAAGGAAATGAAAATCGGTCATATTGTTTACTGCAAGTCGAAAGAGATTGAATGTGAATACGACGGTGAGGACATTGAAATTCTGTGCGGCGAGATAGAGTCGCTCAAGGGCAAAATTGCAGACGTTGAACTTGAAATCAACGAATTTAAAAACGCAAAAATCTGCGAAAACTGCGGTGCGGCGTCGAACAAAAACAACGACTATTGCCCCAAATGCGGACATAAATTCTAAAAAATCGGACGGAATAACACTCCGTCCGATTTTTTTTAAAATTTAAGAAAAATTTCGGAACTTTTTTTGTTTTTCAAACGTCTAATAGGTACAGAATAAATTTTGGGAGGATAACAAAATGAAAAAAATGATTTGTGTAAGCTTAAGTATTGCAATGCTTATCACGTCGCTTTTTGTGCCGAGCGCGTTTGCGGCGGACAAGGGCGTTGAGCAGGCAATTCTCACGGCGAAAAATCTTTTGGACATTTCGGACGACCGATATGTTATCGACGAATTTTCGCAGAACGGAGAGGATTATAATCTTTCGTGGAAAAACCGCAGTGAGAACGTTCTCGACGGCATTTCCGCAACCGTTTCGGGCGGTGAAATCACCTCGTATTATAAAAACTACGAGCGCGACTATGACAGAATGAAATTCCCGACGGTTACAAAAGAGGACGCGCAGGCAAAAGGCGAAAGCTTCATCGCAAAGGTTTGCCCGACCGTCTTTGAAAATATGAAAATCGAACGTTCAAACTTTGAGCGTTATGCCGGCGGAACCTACACTTTTACATATACGCGCTATTACGACAGTGTTCCCGTGCGCGACCAGGAAACTTACGTTGAGGTTGCGGCAGACAGCGGCGAGGTTGTCGGATTTAACACAAACTACGACCGTAATCTGACTTTTGAGGACAAAAACGGCGCAGTCGGCTTTGAAAAAGCAAAAGACGGATATATTAAAAATTTCGGCTATGAGCTTAAATATGTTTTAAAATACGACGACAAGGAAAAAACTAACAATGCGTTTCTTGCGTATGTGCCGAATGATGTGAAATATTATACTTATCTTGATGCTATGACCGGTGAACTTGTGGACGTGAAAGATTTGATGTTCGAGAGCCGAGGAGGTATGGGAGATAAGCAATCGGCGGCAATGGGTATGCTTCCGGATGATACAAACAATGCAAAATCGGAAAACGGCGCGGTTTTGTCAAAAGAAGAACAGGCGCTTAACGAGGAAATTGCAATGCTTCCAAAGCAGGACGAGATTGTAAACAAAATAAAGGCGGTTGAGGAATTTAAAATCGACGGCGGATATACAGTTGAAAGATACAAAATTTTCAAAAATTACGACGGCGAATACTTTGCGTCGGTTGAGCTTTCAAACGAGGGCGCAAAACGCGGTGAAGATTACACGACAAAATATATAAAATACAATCTTACCGCGAACCGTTTGGAAAATTACAGTTCATACGGCACAGACATAAGAACGGAAAACGACAAAAAAGCCGATTTTTCGGATATGGAAGAAAAATCGCAGAAGTTTATTGACGAGTATTATGCCGAATTTGCAAATGAATTTAAGTATACAAAAGATGTAAATTCCGATTATGTATATAAATTTAACAGAATTTACGGCGGAATAAAAGTAAACAGCAATTTTATAAGCTTTGCATATGACGAATACACAGGCGAGCTTACAAACGTAAATTTCAACCGCGATGAGGCAAAATTTGCGTCCAAAGAAAATGTTAAAAATATTGACGAACTTTACAGCAAAATACTCACAAGCGATACGTTAAAGCTTAACTACATTGTTTACAGAAAATACGGTGCAGACAACAAACTTATGCGCGCAGCAAAGCTTGTTTACTCGCTTGATGACAACTACACTTTGTATGACGCGAATACGCTTGACGAGGTTGATTACAGCGGTGAACATCCCGTTGAGAGAACGTATAATTACGACGATATTGAAAATCACTATGTAAAACCGTATGCCGAAAAGCTTGCACAGCTTGACATCGGTTTTGACGGCACAAGCCTCCGTCCCGACGAGAGCGTTACAAAACGCGACTATCTGGCGCTTATTGCACTTGCGGACAACAGGTATTATTTTGATTATGCAAGCGACCAGCTGGCTAAAATAATGATAAGAAACGGAATTATCGAAAAAGACGACAAAAACCTTGACGAGCCCGTTTCGCGTATTGACGCGGTAAGATTTATGATTAACAAGCTCGGCTACAAGGAGGTTGCGTCGAAAACGAGCATTTTCAACTGCCCGTTTGCCGACATTCCCGAAAATATGATAGGTTACGCAACGCTCGGCGCGGCATTCGGTATTGTTTCGGATAAGTCGGACGTTTTGGACGCGCAGACAAATCTTACACGCGCGGACGCACTTATAATTATATACAATTACCTTACAAGGGAATAATTTCCGCAAAATAAGGCAAGAATAAAGACGGTGTAAAAGCCGTCTTTATTTTTTTGCAAAGGAGTAAAAACGATGAAACAGTATGTGGAAATTATTGATGTTTTTGCACGTGAAATTCTCGATTCGCGCGGAAATCCGACAGTCGAGGCTGAAGTTGTTACCGACGACGGATTTGTCGGCACGGCGGCAGTTCCGTCAGGTGCGTCTACGGGAATTTACGAGGCAGTGGAACTTCGCGACGGCGGAAAAAGATATATGGGGAAAGGCGTTGAAAATGCGGTAAAAAACGTTAACGACAAAATATCCGAGGCGCTTGTCGGCGTGAATGTTTTAAATCAGCGCCAAATTGACAAAATTATGTGTGACCTCGACGGGACAAAAAACAAGGAAAATCTCGGCGCAAACGCGATTTTGGCTGTGTCGCTCGCGTGCGCAAAAGCGGCGGCAAAGTCATGCGGACTTCCGCTTTACAAGTACATTGGCGGCTGCAACGCGCACACGCTTCCCGTGCCTATGATGAACATTTTAAACGGCGGTGCACACGCCGACAACAACATTGATATACAGGAATTTATGATTATGCCCGTCGGCGCAAAGTGTTTTAAAGACGCACTGCGAATGTGCGCTGAGGTGTTCCACAGCTTGAAATCGCTGTTAAAATCGGACGGATATTCAACTGCGGTTGGCGACGAGGGCGGTTTTGCACCGTCTTTTTCAAAGGACGAGGAGGCGCTTTCATATATTGTTGAGGCGATAAAAAAAGCCGGATACAAAACCGAAACCGACTTTATGATTGCCGTTGACGCGGCGTCATCGGAATGGACAACGGGCGAGGGAGGAGAGTATCTTTTGCCCAAGGCGAACAAAAAAATGACGCGTGATGAGCTTGTGTCATACTGGGAGGATTTGTGCAGTCAGTATCCCATAATTTCAATAGAGGACGGCGTCGCCGAGGACGACTGGGAGGGCTGGAGTCTTCTTACCGAAAGACTCGGTAAAAAAGTTCAGCTTGTCGGCGACGACCTTTTTGTTACCAATACCGAACGTCTTGAAAAGGGAATTGAAAAAAACGTTGCAAATTCAATTCTCATAAAAGTTAACCAAATCGGCACGCTTACCGAAACTCTTGAGGCGGTGCAAAAGGCAAACAGGGCAGGGTACACGGCGGTTATTTCGCACCGTTCGGGCGAAACCGAGGATACCACCATTGCAGACATTGCGGCAGCGCTCAACGCCGGACAGATTAAAACGGGCGCACCGTCTCGCACCGACAGAGTGGCAAAATACAACCGTCTTTTGCGCATTGAAGAAGAGCTTGACGGCGAATGTGAGTATCTCGGCAAGGACGCTTTCTTTTGTATAAAATGACATTAAGGGTGATGAAAAATCACCCTTTTTACATATAAAAAGTGTAAAAAATTATCATTTGCACCAAATATGTAAGTGATTTCTGGTAAAACATTGAAAAAAATTTTCTTATATGTTATAATTTTTACACTAAAAATATAAGTTATGGAGGCACATAATGGATAAAATAAAGATGCTTGACGGCGAGTGCTGGTGGGGCGGAAAAGTTCCGAGCGGCTGTGATATGCCGTTTGATGAAAACAGTGACTGTACTTTTGACATTGAGTCGCGCGATGGTGAAAACGATCAGTCCGCATCGCTTTTTCTATCGTCGTGCGGACGTTACATATGGAATGACAACCCGTTTGCCATAAAATTCAATAAGGGCGAAATTTCGCTTGAGTGTGCATACGGCACTGATTTTGAAATCGGCGAGGGTTATAAAAACTTAAAGGGTGCTTATCTTGCGGCGGCGAAGAAACATTTTTCATTTAACGGTGAACTTCCCGACAAGCTTTTCTTCACATCACCGCAGTATAATACGTGGATGGAGCTGGGCACAGACCAGACGACCGAAAACATTTTGAATTATGCGAGAGGAATTTTGGAAAACGGACTTCCTGCCGGTGTACTTATGATTGACGGCGGCTGGCAGGAGGATTACGGCGTTCTGGAATTTCACAAGGGCAAAATTCCCGACCCGGCGTATCTTATTTACGAGCTTCACAAGCTTGGATTTAAAGTTATGCTTTGGACTTCTCCGATCGTTTCGTCGGCGGGTGTGAGATTTAAATACTTGCGCAGCAAGGGCTATCTTTTAAAGGACAAAGACGGTGAAATTGCGGTCAGAAGATGGTGGAGCGGATTTAGCGCAATGCTTGATTTTACCAATCCCGACGCGGTAAAATGGTTCCGCGGGCAGCTTGACAGTCTTGTTGAATGTTACGGAGTGGACGGATACAAGTTTGATGCCGGCGACGCGAGCATTTACTGCCGCGATGACGATGCATATGTTAAAACCGCGCCGAGAAATCACACAACTGCGTTTAATATTATGGGAGAAAAATACAAATTTAACGAATTCCGTGCAGCGCACAATTCGGGCGGACGTCCTATTGTCGCACGACTTCACGATAAAAATCACAGCTGGGACAATATCGGTCTTAACACGCTTATTCCCAATACAACCGTACAGTCGCTTTTGGGATATGCTTATTGCTGTCCCGATATGGTTGGCGGCGGAATGATCGGCAGTGTGAACAGTGCAAACGATACTGACGGTGAGCTTTTCATACGTTGGTCGCAGGCAAACGCACTTATGCCTATGATGCAGATTTCACTTGCTCCGTGGCGCGTTTTAAGCAGTGAAAACTACGAAATCGTTAAAAAGTCAATTTGTCTGCACAAAGAATACGGCGAGCATATTTATGCGCTTGCGCAAAACAGTGCAAAAACAGGTGAGCCGATTTTCAGAAATATGGAATATGAATTTCCGAACGAGGGGTTTGAGCACGTTTGCGACCAGTTTATGCTGGGAAGTGACATAATGTCAGCGCCTGTTCTGACAAAGGGCGCAGCAAAACGCTCGGTTAAATTCCCCAAAGGCGAGTGGGCGGACAAAGAAGGAAATATTGTTTCGCACGGAGGCGAAACAAAAGAATTTGATGCACCGATTGACACGCTTTTATATTTTAAAAAGGTAAAATAATTTTAAATAAATGTAACTAAAAACGGCAGTTTTAGTAACTGCCGTTTTTGCTATGTTTCGGGATTGTCTTTAAATTTTATTGTGACCGACGAGCCGGTGCCGAGCTCGCTTTCGATAAGCAAATCCGCATTGCCGCCCCACAAAAGTTTTAATCTTTTGTATGTGTTGCAAATTCCTATGCCTTTTCCCGTAAGACTTAAATCCTTGCTTGTAAATTTGTTTCGGAGTTTTTCAAGTTCTTCGTTTTTCATTCCGCAGCCGTTGTCCGATATAACAATAACAATAAAACCGTTTTGCGCATAAATTTTAATTTTTATAACACAGTTTTCAGATTTGTTGTCAAACGCGTGGAAAAAGCAGTTTTCCATGATCGGCTGGAGAATGAGCTTGAGCGTCTTGCGGTTGAGAAGATTTTCGTCAATATCCCATATAAATTTAAATCTTCCGGGAAAACGTATATCCCAAATAGAGAGGTAATTTTTTGTGTTTTCTATTTCGTCGCCGAGAGATACGGTTTCGTTTGCACGGCTTATGGAATATCTGAAAATTTTCGATAAATTTCCTATAACCTTGCTTGTGGAAAAATCGCCGTATTTAAGCAGGTTGAGGTTAATCATTTCAAGAGTGTTGTATAAAAAGTGGGGGTTAATCTGCTGTTGGAGCGCATTCAGTTCTGCCTGAATTTTAAGCGCATTCGCGCGTTCTTCTTCCCGCATAAGCGAGAGCTTATCTTCGGTGATTTTCTTGATATGCCGTATCATTTTGTTGTAAACGTTCAGCATTTCCTCAATTTCGTTCGTTTCGTCCGATATTTTATCGAGCGGATATTCCGATGCCTCTGCGGCAGACATTGCGCTTTTCACTCTTTCAAGCGGACTTAAAAATTTTGACGAGTATCTCCACGAGATAAGCAGAACAACCACAAGAAGTGATAAAATCGCAAAAATATCGAGGCTGATGGTGGTGTAAATACTGCTTTTAAGTTTGGATACGCTTGTGAAAGTGTATAGCTTCCAGCCGAAATTTTTGTAATCGGAGGTGAATACAATTTCAGGCGAATTGCCGTTTATAAGCTTTTGTTTTTTCGCGCTGTCTATAAGCGTGCTCTGGAAAATTGTGTTTCCGCGCAAATCGACCAGCATATAGCCTATATCTGCATTCGCAACCGAAAAGCTCGGCGCTTCCATTTTAAAAATTATAACCTCGTATGTACCGGCATATGTTCTTGTCATAAGTCCGATTGCGCTGTCGCCGAAAAGGTCGGTGGGAATATAAACGAGCGCTTTTTCGCCCGGTGCGTTTCTGCACGCCTCTGAAACGCGCGACACAAATTTCGGGTTTATGATTCCGACCTGACTTTCGTTCGGTATGCTTACAAGATTATATTTTGAGTCGAGCGTCACTTTGTACTTTATGCGGGTCAAAAAATCGTCGCTGATTGTTTCGCCGTCAAGGCAAAATGCGTTTATGTAAAAGTCGAAATTATCCATAAGCTGCTGCGAAAGCTGACGGTGCGACACCTGCGCTTTGTCTTTTATAAAGCGGTTTGACATAAGGTTAAAGGTTGTAAGATACATCGCCGACGAAACGATTGCCGGCAAAAGAATTGCAAAAATCATTGCGTAAAATATATTTTTGCTTATGTCCGAGCGCGGTTTCGCCGAATGGGGCAGACTCAAATAATCAAAGTTTTCAATTTCGTCGCTTTTGTTGTTAAGATAGAAAAATCCGTTGAGTATGCTGTACGGCTCCATAATGCGGTTTGCGTATTTTTCGGAAACGGCAAATGACCATTTGACGAATGCAAAGCACAGAAGAAGCATTGTGCCGATAAACAGAAAATCGGCAAAATTATAGTGAAATCTGCTCTTTATAACGGTGGTGAACATTGATGTTGTATGTACCGGCAGATTTTTTGTGCTGTTTTTTTCATATACGCTGTTAACGGCAAAATCGCCGCCCTTGGTATAAAAAGCAGTATTTGAATTGTCGAGGAGTGCAACGCTTGAATTTGTAAGCCCGGTATCGGCAAAAATATCGTCGAAAAAAGAACTGTTGTATATTATTATGCACAAAACGTCGTCTTTAATGGTGTAATATGTAATTTTGCCGTCCAGCTCATCCAGCATTTTTTCATAGTCCGATTTCATAGTATCGGGAACTTTGATATCTTTGTAATCATTTTTATCAAAAACAAAAATACGCTGGTAGTTAAGCGTAAAAGCGTTGTTTTCAAAATTCTGAATAAGGGGCAGATATTCAAGCTCAAGTTTGCCCATTGACGAAAAAGTTTTGTGAAGATAACTTACGGAAAACTGATTCGGGTTGCGTCCGATAAGATAATATCCCTCGAAATATGTTTCCGAAAGTACAGAATTTTCAATGGTTTTCTTTATTTTGTCATACCGCTGACCGTTTTCGGCAGGCGGAGCAAAAACCAGGTTATCACGGCAGAAAGAAAGCGCCGACGAACTTCTGAAAAGCTCTATAAGATTGTCGGTTTTGACATTTAACGTGTCCGCCTCGGAAAAATAATGATATTTCTGAAATTCCAGCGTTTGCCGATAGCTTGTAAATTTTGTTTTAAGATATGACGACGAAATGGTCACAAACAAAAACGCCTGCACGCAGATTGCGAGTATGCGGATTAGAAGCATTATTTTTTTGTGATATGAATTTTTAGTCGTTTTCACTGTGCTCACTCCTGAAAGTATAGGGGGTAAGACCTGTCTGTTTTTTGAATGCAAAGGTAAAATATCTGGGGTTTGAATATCCGACCGTTTCGGCAATTTCGTTTATTTTGTAGGCAGGGTTTTTAAGGAGCTTTTTCGCCGCGTCAATGCGCAGTTTTGTCAAAAGCTCGGTAAAGCCTATGCCGACTTCGGTTTTTATAACGCGTGAAAGGTATGTCGGGTTTGAATATATGTGCGACGCAACGTCGGTAAGCGTAATCTGTTCGCTGTAATGCTCGTTCATATATTCAAGCGCGGCGGATACGATATGATTTTTTGAATGTGCACCGATTTTTATGGCGCTCTGCGTCTTTTCAAACCGCTCATCCAGCCTTTTTGTCATCTCGCTGAACGTTTCTTTCCATTCGTCAATGTCGATGGGTTTTAAAAGATAGTTGAAAACATCATTTTTAAGACAGTGTTTTACAAATTCAAAATCATTATAACCCGAAAGCGCCGCGATTTCAATATTTTTGTTGTATTCCTTAACAAGGCGTATAAGTTCCAGCCCGTCCATAAGAGGCATCTTTATATCGGTAAGAAGAATATGCACCTCGTTGTTTTTAATGTATTCATATGCGGCGCGTCCGTTTTCAACGGTTGCCGCAACGCTGATGTTAAACTCCGCCCAGTCAAGATATGACAGTCCTTCTCTGATATTCGGTTCGTCGTCGGCGATAAGAAGCTTATACATTTTTACCTCCAAAGTTTCATAGTAGCTACATTATATATTTTACACGAAAATTTTTTCATTGCAAGATGTTTTATAGAAATTATACAATAAAATATTTGAAAATGATAGTCATTTTGCCGATTATGTAAAAATTTATGAACAAAAGCAAAATTTTATACGTTGTGGATATTGCGTGACAATGGTATAATTTTAATATAAAATACTGCACGTTTTTGTGCAAACATTACAATATATAAGGAGAATGAGAAGATGAGAAAATCACTTTGCTTGCTTATTGCAATCGCTGTTATGATGTCGTGCACACTTAACGCCTTTGCAGTAACAGAGCTCACCACTTCAACCGGAATGGAAACAATTCGTATTGACGGCAGAAACGGTAAGTATTTCTATTATGACCCGTTAACCGGTAAAGTTTCGGCTGATTCATCAACAACCGCGACGGGGCTGGGTGATCTTATTATGCCGACAAAGGAAAATTCTGCATATGCGTTTACTGCAGAAACAAACGGCACTGTTTATCATTATCAGGTGCTTGATGAAACTGTAGTTGACGGTGAAAAGCAGTATTTTATATACTGCAATGACCTTTACGGTACAAACCCCACGGCGTATCCGACAAATGTGTTTGACCCTGATGTGGAGGGGACTATTGCAAACTGGCTCAATATATCCTTTTTAAACGGCGAGCAAGGTGACGGAATGGTTGCGCTTGATGAAAACATAAAAGGTCATATAGTTCAGCACGACTGGCTTGTTGAGGCAAACAAAAATGCGCCGGAAGGTTATCCGACGACTGACTATTCGGTAAACTGCAAAATTTCTCTTCTTTCAATTACCGAATATGCAAAGTATGCTAAAAAAATCGGTTGGGGTGCGTATGTAAATGGTACGATGACTTCGGGCGGAATTCATATATTTTTCAGATCGCCGGTAGGTAACCGGACAAATTTAAGAACTTTATACGCACAAAGCGGTTGTACAGCTAATGTTGCGTCTTCGTACGCAACAGCGCAAATACGTCCGGCATTTTATATAAGTGAAAATTATTTCAGAGAAAACAAACTTACGGGGTACGGCAATTTTGTTTCGGCAATTATAAAGGAAAACAACACACGCGATTCGCTTAAAGAACTCGGATATTCCGATGAAGAAATCAATGGAATCTTCACTGATGAATCCCTTACTTTTGACAGCGTAACTGTTTCGGGTGACGGACTTATCGGCAGCGAGCTTTCGGTTTCGGCGGTATATTCCGACGGCGTTGAAGAAAAATGCGACACTTCGGCGGCGATTATAAAATGGTATGAATCTGCAACGGAAAACGGAGAATATGCTAAAATCGGCGGCGCTGAGGGTGATACTTATACAATCGGCGCGTCGGACAGCGGAAAATACATAAAAGCGTCGGTGACTCCCGTTTCGCTTGACGGTTCGCACGGTATCGAGAAAATATCGGACAATGCGGTTAAAGCAAAAGGTCATATAAATGCGGTTGTTCCGTCAGTTCTTACCTCCACAACATCATTTTACACAAATGACGGTCGTATTTCGGCACAAAGTCCCGAAAATGAATTTGTGTCCAAGAATGATGACGGTGAGTTTACATATTCACTCTTGAATACCGATATAAAAGACGGTGATGTTGCTTTCCTTGTCTTTTCAAACGATAACTATGGTGATGTGAGTACGGTAAGCGAAATTTTCCATACAAACAATACATTTAATCCCGACGACAAAACAAACATTGCACACTGGCTCAATAACGAATTTTTAAACGGTGAGGGAAGTGCACAGAACGGAAACAAGTCAGTATTTGATCAAACCGCAGCGCAGTATGCGCTTGTAAACGACTGGTATGTTGAGGGTAATGGTTGCGGTGAGAACGCAAATTATAAAACCACCTCTGTTACACAGAATGACTACACAGCAACCTGTAAAATTGCGCTTTTGTCGTATAGTGAATATTTAAAATATCACGACAAAATCGGTTATAAAGCAACTTCAACCATTGCGAGCTCCGGTGACAGAACACTTCTTCGTTCACCACATACAGGCAGAGCTTATACGATGAAGTTTTTCGGTTCGGGTACAGGCAGTATTTCAAATCAGAATATGGCGAACGAGCTTAATTCAGACGGCAGTGTAAAAAACGAATATTCATTCTATTTTGAAACCAACCCGGTTGTTATCCGCCCGGTAATGTATTTGAGCGTTGATTACTTTAAAAATGCAAAGCTTGCAAAAGCGGGCGAAAACGTTAAAAAGACAATCAGAGAAAATATTCCGAAAAGCGAGCTTTTGGGACTGTATACCGAAGATGAGCTTGTAAGTATTTTGGGATATTCCTCCGACAGCACGGACGTTTCGGACGCGGTTGTTTACGGTATTGCGGCGGTAGGCGAAACGCTCGGTGTTTACTATGATGAGTCAACTCTCCCCGAAAATGCGAAAGTTACGGTACGGTGGTATGTTTCGGACAGTGCGGACGATGCAGGCAAACAGGAATTTGAAGGGATTCGCTGCACAATTCCGTCAAATTATGAAGGTAAACACATTACCGCGCATTTTGACGTTACCGACAGTGCGAGCGGAGAAAAGCTTAAATCCGAAAAAATTTATGTCGGAAAGGTGAGAAGCGCACAGAGTGTAAGCGCAGTTTATACCGTAGTCGACGACAGGAATGTATCGTTCACAATAAAAAACACTTCCGGGGACGATACCAAAACAGCGCGCACAATCGTTGCCGCGTTTGACGAAAACAATGTGATGCTCGGCATCGAAGGCAAATTATACAGTCTTTCGGCAGCGGTCACCGACAAAATTACCATAAATGAAGTTAACAATGCGGCGTTTTACAGAATTTTGATTTTAAACGCAGATGATAACAGTCCGCTTTGTGCTTTGACGCTGCGATAGGAAAGGAGATTTATAAGGTATGACAATAAAGAAAAAAATATTTACGGCGGTATGCTCGGCGCTTGCAGTGCAGACGGCTTTTGCGGTCTGCTTTGCCGAAATTGAATTCAGACCCGAAAACGGCGGATATTCGCTTGTCGGCACAAACGAGGCTTGCGACGGAAATTATTTGTCGGTTATTGTCGAGCATAGCGACGGCACCGCAACGGTTACCGATCATGCGTCGTATGCCGTGATTGACAGGAACGGAAATTTTAACTACCGTTTCGCATTAAAACCCGACGCGGTATCGGCGGATTACACCGTTAAGGTTTCCGCACCGAACAAAGGCATTATTTTCACAACTCCGTTTTCTCACGCGGATGAAAACAAAAAAGCTGAAATCATAAAATATTTAAACGGAGAAAAAATGCCGGCTGACGCACTCTCCGAGGCGGTTAAGTATTCTATGGTTTCGTATCCCGAAAACAGGCGCGACACTTTCCCGCCGAGCTGGACGGAAGATTATAAAAAGCTTGTTTATTCGCAGATTGCCGAGCACGGCTTTACAGATGCGAACTACGCGCTGAAAATCAATCAGATTTATGCGGTGACCGAGCTTGCGTTTGCAAATGGTGAAAATATATCGGAAATTATTACAAGAAATATTGATTATTTGGGATTTAAAGATTTTTCGGATTATTATAGACGATATACCGAGAATACATCCGGCATAAACGCATTAATACTTAAAAACGAGTTTAAAAACATCTTAGATACGCAAAGGGTGTTCAAGGAGGTAACGGTACTCAATGAAATCAATAAAGCGTCCTCGCCGAGTGCGATTGTGACGGTCATTGACAACAATTCCGGCCTTTTCGACAAATCGGTTACCGACCTTGACGGCAACAGTAAAATTTCACTTGCCGGAAAGATACTCGACGCAAGGGAAAAAGGCACAATTTTAACAAAAATGTAGGAGGTTAAATCATATATTCCGTCAGAGGACGGCAAAACTCCCGGCGGTTCAACTACACCGTCAAAGGGTTCGTCAAGCTCGGGTTCGGGTACATCCGGCTCAAAAATGACGGTTGTTCCGGGCGGAAACATTACCGATGAAAAAGACGAGCTTATGAGCTTTGCAGATATTAACGAAGCAAAATGGGCAAGAGAAGCTATTGAAAGCCTTGTTGCGAAAAACGTTATAAAGGGTTACGAGGACGGCGATTTTAAACCCAACGCAAACATCACGCGCGAGGAATTTGTAAAAATCGTTGTCGGCGCGTTCGGCGTTGAAGTTTTAGAGAGCGAAAGCGTATTTGACGATGTTTCAAACGACAGCTGGGCTAAAGATTACATCACCGCGGCAAAAAACGCAAAAATTATAAACGGAATAAGCGAAAATATTTTCGGACTGGGCAGAAACATTACGCGTGAGGATATGGCGGTTATGCTGGTAAATGCGTACGAGGCGAAAATCAGAGCAATAAACGACGGCATGCACGCATTTGCAGATGACGCACAAATTGCGGATTATGCAAAATCGGCAGTTGCAAAGCTTTACGGCGCCGGTGTGATTTCGGGTTATGAGGACGGCACGTTCCTGCCGAAAAACAACGCAACCCGTGCAGAGGCGGCTCAAATGGTTTATAAGATACTAAAAATAGGGGAGTAGAATAAATGAATAAGAGAATAACAGCATTTATAACAGGAATTGCTATGTTGCTTACACTCTGCGTCTGCACTTCGGTTTTTGCCGAAAATGACAGTGCCGCGGCAAACGACGCTGCATATGACGAGGCAGTAACCCTGCTTTCCGCACTCGGCGTAAACAGCTTGTCGGCAACCGACAAAAACGTTACCTATAATGTGTTTTACGACGCACTTTCAAACATTTTGTCACAGGGCGGTGCGGCGCTTGATATTTCCGACCTTACGGGTATTTCGTTCAGCCGTACGTCGGGCAACACAGGTCTTACATACGAGGACGCGGTGCGCAGTCTTGTAAACCTTTTGGGATACAAGGCGCAGACAGACCCGGCGAACGGAAGTTTTGCGGTTTATGCCTCGATTGCAGGCAGAATAGGCCTCCTTTCGGACGTTGAGAATGCTGACGGTAAAACAATAAACGCACGAAACACGGCGGTTATGCTCAAAAACGCGCTCGACACCGATATGCTCCAGGTTAAAACCCTCGGCACAAAGATAAGCTATGAAACCGTAAAAGGCGAAACGCTCCTTTATGTTTACAGAGGAATTAAAAACGACGAGGGCGTTGTTGAGGCAAACGGATATACTTCGTTTTTCTCGCCCGACGGTATGGGCAAAGACCGGGTTAAAATCAACGGCATTATGTATGAGGACGAGAAAAACTCGGCAGGCGATTTAATCGGCTATGCGGTTAAATATTACTATTACGACACTGGCAAAACCGACAAAATTGTGACAGCGTATAAAAATGACGAGTTAAACGGTGTTATTGAAATCAACGGCAACTTTACGGGACTTGAGGGCAGAAAAGTTTACTATACAAATGCTAACGGCAAAGAGAAAAACGTTACAATCCCCGGCAGTGTGCCCGTAATTTACAACGGTGCGGCGCTTTCGTCGTACAAAAGCTCGGTGTTCGATTTCTCGGACAGCTGTGCATATCTTATTGACAATGACAACGATGGCAAAATCGAAGTCGTTGTAATTTGGAAAAGTACGGAATATTACGTTAACAGCGTTGATACAATTCTTACAAAAATTCACGACGGAATTGGAAATCAGCTTATAGATTTGAGCGAGTCGAGCGAGTTCGACCGCATAAGATTTTATGACGAAAACGGCAACAAAACAACGTTTTACAGCATCGGTGCAGGTGACTTTCTCACCGCGTATATAAGCAATGACGGACACCTTTTCGACGCGTACGTTTCAAAAACTTCGGTTGACGGCAAGGTTATTGAAATCGGAAAAGATAACACCGACAGAATGTTTGTTACAATCGGCGAAAACGAGTATTTTATGACAGACAGTTTTTATGCCAAGGAAAAAGATAATCTTCTCCTCGGCGTTTCGGGAACGTTTTATTTAAACCGCGACGGAAAAATCGCGCACGCGGTTTACACCGACGGCAAAATGGACTACGGTTATCTTACATATATTGACTACGAGGACGGTCCCAGAAGCCCGATTTCGGGAAGAATATTAAAATCTGACGGAAAATTCGGTCAGCTTGAGATTAAAGAAAAGGTGAAAATTGACGGTAAAAACTATACCTCGTCCAAAACCGCACTTGAGGCATTAAGAAACGCGGTAACGGCAAGCGGAACGGGCGTTATACGCTACGATGCCGATGATGACGGAAAAGTTTATGTGGTAGACACCGCATACCGTTCGGAATACGAGAGCGGCAACACGCTTTTCTCGTTCGGTCCGAAGTCGGCGGCATCATACACTGCCGCAACGACACTTTTCCCCACAAAATTCAGACTTGACGCAAAAAATACGGTGCTTTTCTTTGCACCGACCGACGCAAATCTTCAGAGTGAAGACAACTTCGGTGTGGGTGACCCGTCAATGCTTAAATCAAATGCAACACATATTGTTCAGGGATTCGGCACCGACAGAAAGAATTTTATTCCCGAAGTTGTCGTATGTGATGAGAGCTTTATTCTTGACAACAAAATTATAAGCTCTACAGCCTCGTATGTTTTCAAAGAGGCTAAAAAGGTACTTGACGAGGACGGCAACGAAACGTATAGAATCAAATATTTTAAAACATACAATCCGAAAGAAGCATATTGCTCCGAATTGAGCGTGTTTGAGCAAAGCGGCATAAAAAGCGGTGACGTATTTGTGGGACTATTTAACAACAAGGGCGAATTTTCGAGAATGCTCAAAATTTATGACGCAAAAACACATACGCTTGATTTAAGTTATTATGAGTCAGAAGGTATATCAACCGCAAGCTATTCCTCATACTGCTACCAATTTGCAGGATATATTTACTTTAACAACGGAACGACAATCGGTGTTTGCACCGACGACCCTGCGACAATTACCGATATGGGCGACGGAAAAATCACATGGTTTAAAATCAGCGATACTGTCGGCACGCTTATCGACAGCTCGTACAAAGAGAGCGACGCGCGATATATGAGAAGACTTGCGGGTATTGAAATGAAAGATTATGTTCGCTACGGCAGCGACTGCGCAAGATGTTATGTGAGGGTTGACAACAACAGTACACAGCTTGTTGCGGTATATCAAAAGTAGGAGTGTGAGCTTAAAATGAAAAAAATCTTTGTTTTGCTTTTTGTGTTGCTTATGCTTTCGCCTGCGGTATATGCCGAAAAATGCGAGGTCAGCGTGTCGGTGCCGAAAACTTTTTTGAGTATTCAGGATTTCGGCAAGGCATACATTACCGTTTCGGTAACAAACAAAGGCAGTGAAAATACAGAATACGATTTATCGTATGAAATTTTAAACTACGAAAACTACGGCGGAGAACACAAAATCGGCAGTTTGAAAGTTTCGGCAGATTCAACCGAAACGCTCAACGTTACCGATGATTTTCCCAAAGGCTCTTATGAAATTCAGGTTACCGCGTCAAACGGTGACGAAAAGTATACCGCAAGCACAAAAATGGCGGTTATGGAGCCGAGCAAACCGCAGTTTATGGACGAATATACCCGTATCGGCGTGCATACCTCGCTCGCCGTTGCGGACGTAACGTCTACAAACCTTGAAACATCAAGAAAAAATGCGTATATCGCAGTAAAATTCACCGAAACGCTCGGCTTTATGTGCGTGCGTTACGGTCAGGCAATTATGTGGCGTTATATCGAATCGGACGACGGCGAATTTAAAGATTACATCGTTCCGATGGACTATCTTAACAACATACGCGCACAGTCGTTTTTGGGTATTCAGCCGTACCGTCCAAGCAACGGCCCGGGCGGTGAACACGGACAGACGTCCAAAACACCCGAACAAATTCAGAGAAACATTGACTATATGTTAAAAAGACTTCGCAACGATTACCCGAAGATTAAGTTTTTCGCGGAGTTCGGAAACGAACCCGACCTTAACAAATACTTCCCCGGCAACGACAAATACGGCATAATGTATCTTGACCTTGCGCGCCATATTTCGCTTGCGTTAAATGACGAAACAGACGATTTTTCACTTGTCGGCGGTGTTACGAGCGGAGGAAACAACGCAAAGCAGTATTTAAAATATATGTATGAGCAGGACGGTTATAAATATTTCGACGGTTTTTCGTATCACCCCTATATGAAAGCGTCAACGGTTGACTCGCGCTATGATTCGTTTACCGAGGGGTACGAGAGTGCGTCGGACGGTGTCGGCGGCTGGGTTCAGAAAAAAATCACCGAAATCGGCTGGGATGGAAAATGGGTTGCGGACGAGTCGAGCCGCAGTCATTATGAACGTTCGGAAGATGTGACGAAACTCTATCTTAAAACGTATCTGCACGATATTGACACGACAATTTACTATGCGGCGGTATCGACAGGTCTGGGACTTCAGCTCGGCGCTAACGACTTTGAGGTTGCAACTCCCACAAGTATTGTTGCGGCAAACTGCACAAAAATGCTCAATGCGGCGCAGTATGTCGGCGAATATCCAATATGTGAAAACTCGCAGTGTGCAATGTTTATCCGTGACGGCAAACCGTTTATGGCGGTTTGGATTCCGGGTGACGAAACATATACACTCAAATTCAACACACCGGTTACCGTTGAAGATATGTACGGCAATATTACCGAAAAGGATGTTACTGAAGTTGTTATAAATTCCGACGTTAAGTATATCTACGGTTTCGGTTTGGATTATGTTTTCGACACGGCTTATTCGGTAAAAGAGAAGGTTATTGAAAAGCTTTCGGAAAAATACGGCGGAAAATTTGACAAAACCGTATTTGACGGGTTAAAGGCACTTTCGGCTGATGACATTGCAAAAGAGCCGTACGAAGCATTGCAGATTTTCTACAATGTCGGCGACAGACTTATTGATGATTTTATAAACGGAAAAACAAATTTCGAGCTTAAAGAACTTTCGGAATTTTTGTCTGATTTAAACAAACAGGGCGAAAAAATCGCAAACGTTTACGGCATTGCATACGGTGATAAAAACTTGCCTGTAAGCGGAAAATACAACGAAGTTAAGAGTGAAGTTAAAAAGCTTAAAGACGGCGAAAAACACGCGCAAATTCTCTACACCGAGAAAATGCTCGAATATTCGCGCATTTACTACAGCAAAGCAAACGACGCGAAAAGCCGTGATTACGACGTTATGCGCGCACCGATTGCAAACGCGAACAGTTTCCTTTCAGAGCGCGTTGCAGCCTGGGCGGAAAAAATTCTTCCGTTCCAGAAAGTTGACTACACAATCGGCATTTTGTCGCACGCACTTCCCACAACGGCAAATTTCTATTCGCTTGACGAATATGTTGAAACGGAATATGAAGTTTACAATGAGCGTTCCATTCCTATTGACGGTGAAATTATCGTTGAAAACGGCGAGGGCAGACAAATGGGCGAGAGTATACCGCTTAAGCTTGACGCAGACGGATACACAAAAATGACGCTTAAAGTGTATAACGACAAAAGCACAAAAACCTCCGACAGATATTTAATAAAAATCGTTCAGAACGGCGAAGTTTTAAACGAAAGATGGTTCCCGATTACGCGTCAGCTCGCGGTTAAAGCAGAGCTTATGCAGGCAGAGGGCACGTTTGACAATCTTGAACACATAAACGTTAAAGTTACAAACGTTACACCTTACCCTGTTGACGGAACTGTTGAAATCACATATCTGCCCGAGGGCTGGGAGCTTGAAAAAATGTCGGAAAGCTACACGGTCGGCGCAGACGAAACAAAAATCGTAAGCTTTAAAATTCTCTTAAAGAAAAAGGTTGCGTTTAACAACTATGTAATAGGCGTAAAAGTGTCCGACACAAGCGGAACGGAATTTTTGAACGTTAAGAAAGGTCTTAACTTCCCGTTTGTTGTTTCAACGTCCAAAGCGATTGACATTGAGTCGTTTGACGGTGACATTTCAGACTGGGCAGACGCATATCCGCTTTATGCAGGCGGTATTGCAGACGCAGCAACAAAGGAAAACTGGCGCAAAGAGGACGTCGGCTCAATCACTTATATGAAGCATGACAATAATTATATTTATGTTATGTCCACGGTTTACGACAGTATTTACAACCAGCAGTTCACCGGCTCGAACTCGTGGAACGGCGACAGTATTCAGATGTATATCGACCCGCTCAACAACGGCGGAACATCACCGCAGGCAGACGACTACCAATTCTATGCCGCGTATACCAAAAACGGCAATGAAACGGGCGTTATGAACGTTAAAGCAGCTGAATACACGGCTTGCAATGAAAATATTAAAGTGCTCCGTGACAACTCGCTCGGAATTTCTCGTTACAT
Source organism: Qingrenia yutianensis (assembly GCF_014385105.1). Classification (NCBI taxonomy): domain Bacteria; kingdom Bacillati; phylum Bacillota; class Clostridia; order Eubacteriales; family Oscillospiraceae; genus Qingrenia; species Qingrenia yutianensis. The sequence continues at coordinate 160,500 of NZ_JACRTE010000001.1, forward strand.
TATAAGAATTCCGTACAGCTCGGTTCAGCCTCTCAAACCGAACGACAAATTCAGGTTTAATGCTTGCTTTAACGATTCGGATATTGAGGTTCGCCACAAGGTTGTCGAAATTACCGACGGTTTGAAGGTCGGCGGTAACGGCAGAGCGCCGTCAAAATATTATGAATATACGCCGTGCGACCCCGAGAGAGCAGCAGACACACCGTTTGAGGACGCGCTTGTTGACATTACAATGCGTCACAGCTTTGTTGACTGATATTTTTTATAAAAATGTAAAAAATTATGACTAAAACAAAAGTTTGTTACGTTGTGCATAATGTATGAAAACAGTATAATTAAATTAAGATGAAATGTTAAATCTGCACAGGCGCAAATTGGATTTTGCGTCTGTGCGGAACAATAACGTGAGGAGGCTTAAATATGAAAAAAAGACTAATCGGCACAGTTTTGTGCGCGGCGGTTGTTGTCGGCGCGTTAAGCGGCTGCGGCAGCAAGGACACCGCAAACGACAATGAGAAAAAGACAATCAGAATTACTTACTCGGCAGGTGAGCTTGACGGCGAGTCGAAAGATTTGAACGTGATATTTGCTGACTTCTACAAGGATCACCCCAACTGTGAGGTTGTTCTTGAAGAGGGCGGAAGTGCGCTTATGGCGAAAATCGCCGCAAACGATGCGCCGGATATTATCAGAACAAACTCTATTTTGGATTTGCCTACATATGTTAACAAAAACATTATTATGCCGCTTGACGATATGCTTAAGAAAAGCGACCTTTACGACGAAAAAGATATTTTCCCCGTTTGTATCGATTGCTTTAAATATGACGGCAAGGATTTTGGAAAAGGCAAAATTTACGGACTTCCCAAAGACTGGGGCCCGTCGTCAATGTGGGTTAACAAATCTATGCTGGATGCAAAAGGCTTGAGAGTTCCCACATATGACGCTCCGATTACGTTTGACGAACTCGCGGATTATGCTAAAAAGCTTACCGTTAAAGAAGGAAACAAGGTTAAAGTGTTCGGTTATTCAAACATTGAGTCGCCCAACGTTACGGTAGAAACTATGCTCAACCTCATAGGAAAATCAATGTATTCGGACGATTTCTCGAAAATCAACCTTAAAGATGAAGATGTAAGAAAAGCTTTCAAATACGTTTACGATATGAAAGTTAACGGTTACACACAGTCGCCGCTTTATCCTATGGGCGGCAACGGAAACTCTGAATTTCCGCAGGGACTCTGTGCTATAAACAATTTCGGTTTGTATTCGGGTTCAACATATGTTAAAAACCCCGACAGAAGTGTTGACTACGACGATATGATTCTTTGCCCAACGCCTGTTATGGAAGAAGGTCAGGGTGCTAAATACACAGCCGGTCCCGTTGGTGCAACAATCAGCGCGAATACAAAAGACCCCGAACTTACATTTGATTGCTGGGAGTTTATCCACCTTGGAATACCTGCACAGAAAAGAGCAAACGCAGGCTTTAATCTTCCGATTAAAAAATCGCTTGCCGAAAATGCAGACATTAAAAACGAATTCCAGAAAAGAAACTTTGATACCACCGTTAAGTATGCGGAAAACGGCGAATACACCTTCGTAAGATCCAATCCTTATGTTGCGGCTAATGCGGTTGAAAGCATTATGGAAAAATATTTTACACCGCTCCTTTACGGTCAGTATACCTTTGACGAGGCTATGAAGCTTATGGAAAACGAAATTCAGCTTTTGATTGACGAAGGTATGGCGCACTAAAAATCAGCATTATTAAGTTTAAAGCCGAAGGAGTTATCTTTCGGCTTTAAATAAAAAGATATTTATTTTAAGGAAGATGTATTATGAAAAACTTAACAAAGAAGGCATCGGCATCTGAAACAGAAAGAGTGCTTAAAGTGAAGAAAAGCGGAGTAGGACTTGAAAAAGCGCGCTACCGTGCGTTTTATGCCATTATGGCGCCGTTTATTTTCTTTTTCCTCTTATCAAAAGGCTATCCGCTTGTATGGGGACTTTATATCAGCTTTACAAACTTTACGGGATTTAACCTTGACAATCTCACCTTTGTGGGACTTGCAAACTTTAAACGTGTTTTTGTTGACAACGAGGCTTTGCCGTCAATTCTGCGCGTAATCGGAATAGGCGTTATAACCGTTCCCGTCGGCACGGTAATATGCGTTACCATATCGCTGATATTAAGCAACACATTCCGCGGTGTCGGCGTGTTTCGAACGCTGTTTTATCTGCCGTCGGTTATCCCTGCGGTTGCAATAGCGCTTATGTGGAAAGGCATTTACGCATATGACGGCGGACTTTTCAACTTTGTGCGCGAGCTTTTCGGCGCAGAGGCGGTAAACTGGCTTGGATTTGATTATGTAAAACGCGCCCTTATAATTATGATGTTATGGACATCGGGCGGCGGCGCGCTCACAATTATTGCGGCGATAAAGGGAATACCCGACGATTTGTATGAGGCAGCGGATATCGAGGGAGTAGGCGCAGTGTCTAAAACATTCAAAATCACATTGCCGCTTGTGTCGAATATGATTTATATGCACATAACCACCTCCATCATCGGTACACTTCAGCTTTTTGCTCAGCCGGTGCTTTTGGCGGGCGCAAGCGGAGAGGGACTCACAAGCGTTCCGATACGTCCCGTTTACACATATCTCGTTCACGTATATCAGCAGATTTTCGTAAATATGCGTTTCGGTTACGGTATGGCTATGGTATGGGTAATTTTTGCAATAATTATGACAATAACGTTTGTGCTTGAGGGTACAAAAAAATATTGGGTATATACCGAATCAAATTAACTTGTAGGAGCTTATTATGGAGAAGAAAAAAAGAATTACATATATTATTTGGTTTACAGTCTGCACAATTATAAGCATCATATTTATAGTTCCTCTTTATTACACCTTTGTAAATTCACTGCGTTCGATATATTCGCTTCCCTCAATAGCGCTGACGCAAAAACCCGACTGGAGTAACTATAAATATGCGGTAACGCTTATACCGTTTTTAAGATACCTTAAAAACTCGTGTATTGTAGTAAGTATAACAGTATTTTTCGGAGTAACGGTCGACTTTTTCTACGGTTTTGCATTTGCAAAGCTTAAAGTTAAAGGAAACAAGTTTTTGTTTATGCTCCTTTTGTCGTGTATGATGATACCGGGCTTTGCATTACAGATTCCGCAGTACATCGCATTTTCAAATTTCGGCATAAAGGACACGTACTGGATTTGGTTTTTGACCTGTATGGCAGGTTCGCCGGGTATTGTGTTTTTGTATAAACAGTATATCGAAAGTATTCCGAGCGAAATTGAAGAGGCCGCATTTATCGACGGATGCGGATTTTTCAGAATTATAACACAGATTTATATGCCGATTTGCAAAAGCATCTTGGCGGTAGGACTTTTCAGGGTGTTTATCGGTGAGTGGGGAAACTATATGACTCCGTATATGTTTTTGACAGAAAAGAAGTATCCGCTCTCCATTGCGCTTTTTAACGCGAGCTACACATTGCCGAGCGACCCTACGGCAAATCTTGATCCTATCAAATGTGCGGCGGCTTTGCTTTACGCAATTCCCTCGATTTGCGTGTTCTTCCTTTGTCAGAAACAGCTTGTCGCAGGTCTTACGGCAGGAAGTGTCAAGGGTTAATATATAAAATTTAAGAACGGAGTGAAAGTTAATGAAAAAGTTTATTGCATTGTTTTTGGCTTTTGTTATGGTGTTTGCGGTTTCTGTTAACGTATTTGCGGTAACAGGGGCAGAAACGTCAACGCCTATGGCAACTATTCGTATTGACGGATATGAGAAGTCGGGTAATGTAAACCCGGGATGGTATTACTATAATCCGTCGGACGGGGCGATTACGTTTGTTGCGGAGGGTGAATCTGCAGAAGGAAAAGGGAATCTTATAAAGCCTGAAAAAGTAAATGCTGATTATGCATTTACTGCAACAACAAACGGTACGGTTTATCATTATCAGGTGCTTGATGCAATCACTGTTAACGGTGAAAAACAGTATTACATTTACTGTAATGATTTATACGGCAAAAATCCCACTGCATCGGCAACAAATGAATTTGATCCCGATGTTGACGGAAATATTGCAAAATGGCTTAATACGTCATTTTTAAACGGCGGGCAGGGCGACGGGTTTGTTGCGCTCGACACAAATATTAAACCGTACATTGCTGAGCATGACTGGCTTGTTGAGGCAAATGCAAAGGCACCGAGTGGTTATCCGAAAACCGATTATACTGCAAAATGCAAAATTGCACTTCTTTCAATCACGGAATATGCAAAATATTCAAAAAAGATTGGTTGGGGCGCATACGAGAATGGTTCTCTTGTTTCAAGCGGTACTCACACTATGTTGAGATCACCTGTAGGGAACAGTACGAATTTAAGAACGTTGTATCAACAAACTGGCTGTACTGCAAATGTGGCGGCAAATTATAAAACTGCCCGAATACGTCCTGCTTTCTACGTAAGCGAAAACTATTTCAAAAATGTTAAACTTGATTTAAGTTCTGTCGGAAGTGAAGTTAAGAAGATTATTTCAGAGCTTAATCCGTCTATATACTCGCCCGACGAAATGCTCGCATTGAAAGGTATTTTCACAATCAGCGCAGACGGCAGCGAGGGAACACTTTCGTCGTCTGATTGGACAAACACAGCAAATGCAACAATAGATGAAAACGGCGTATATAACATTACTAACGGCAAATGGATCGGCAGAAACCTTCCCGAAAAAGTTCAGGGCGGTGTAATCACTGTTGAGGCTGACGTTAACGAATCAATCGGAACCGGCTTTCATATAGGTCTTTTGTATGACGGCGATGTATCTCCGGCCTATAAATATCCGTTCTATATAATGGGCTCTTCTGATGTAGGTCAGGGCGGATATTACAAAGAAGCCTCACATGGCAAGGGCGCAAGCTATAAAAGGCTCGAAAACAAAAACTACGATCTTTGGTGTAATCATTTTAACAAACCGTTCAGAGTTAAAGTTACAGTAAATCTTGACACCGGAAACAGCTATGTTTCGATTTCGGGAAAAGCAGTTGCAGGCGGCAATGATTTGGTTAAATATTCCGACGGTACGACAATTTTGCCGTACATAAACAGAGAAAAAGTATTTTCCAAAGTTGCGTTTTATAATGCATCGGCACAAGCGACCAAGGTTGACAACATAAAAATTACTTACGACGCTAACGGCAACGCTTACGATACGGTTAAGGCGCTTGATGATAATACACTTATCGTAACATTTAAAGATTATGTTGACACAGCAAACGTTACCGCGTCCGATGTTTTGATTTCAAATAACACCGCGGTGTCGGCTGTTCCCAATGGCAACAAGCTTACTGTTAAATTTGAGAAAAAGCTTTCCGCAGACGGCGGATATATTATTGTCAACAACTTAAAACGCGCAGACGCTAAGAGTGCGTCGTACTGCGTAATAGGCAACGGCACGGCATTTAAATATGAATTGGCTGAATACGCTGCCGGCGTAACAATAAACAATCCTGCTTTCACAAGCGGAAGCACAGTTACTGCGACGGCAAGCTTCACGGCTGGAAATACGTCGGGCAAAGCGCTTGAACTCATTCTTGCGGCGTACAAAGGAAACAGAATTATCGGAATTTCCGATATTGTAAGATTTAACGTTACTGGCGGTTCTGCCGACGAACAGACCGAAACCGCAACGCTCACTCTCGGTGATGATGCCGACACCATAAAAGCATTTTTGTGGGACGACAATATGCTTCCTGCGGCGTTTGACGCTGTGTCCGCACAATAATACGAACGGAGAATAACAATGAAAAAATTTGTTTTATCGGTGGTTATACTCGCATTTGTTATTGTTTTGTTAACACCTGCCGTTCCGATTTATGCCGCGCAAACGCTTTACTGCAAGGCAAATGAGTCAAACGGCATAACCGCGTCAGGCAGTTCTGTAACCGCACAGAGCGGTCAAAGTGTTTTTTATGCCGATACGGCAAACGGCAACAAAACAATTTATTTTAATGTTAATGATGGAGTGATAAACGGTAACACGGAATATAAAAATGTTACCGTGAAGATTGAATATATCGATTCGGGTGAAAGCGGAAAGTATTTCGCGTTTGAATACGATTCGCTTTCAAATCCGCAGAAACGCCACGAAGTATACGGCGAAACCACGTCGAAAAAGAATGTCACACGCACCGCGGTGTTTGAAATTGAGGACGCATATTTCGGAAACAGGCTGAAAAATGCAGATTTCTCAGTGGTTATGCCCAAAATGAACATTGTTTATTTCGTAAGCGTGACACTCGAAATTTCGGACAAAGCGTCGGGTGTGGAAATCGGCGGCGCAACAGGAAAATTCGGAAATATATTCTTTAAAGATGACGAAAAAAGTATAGATGTTAATTTTACAAATCACCGCAGTACCGCCGTTTCGGGCAATGTCACTTACAGTGTTAAAAACGATGCGGACGGTGCGGAGGTTTACAGTTTGCAAAAACCGCTTGAGCTCGGCGCAAACTCCGGCGGTTTGCAGACGGTTGCAATACCGTCGGAAAACATTAAATTCGGGACGTACACGCTGAACGTGAATTTTTCAAATTCCGAGCAAAACATCAGCGCGAACGGAAAGATACCGTTTTCAGTGTGTCAGAGCGTAACGGCGAACGGCAAAAATACAAAAATGGGCGTCGGCGCGCACTTTAACTGGGGCGGAAGAAACATTCCCGGCAGTATAAATTTGCTTGATAAAACGGGATTTTCGCATATTCGTGAGGGATATGCCTGGACGGCGTTTGAAACCGTAACGGACGGCGAAAGAAACTACGGCGCGGTTGACGTTTGCACCGATTATATCGAGCAGTCGAGCGCAAAGAATATGAAAACGCTCATTATGGCAGGTTACGGAAACGTTAACGTCTTAAAAAGTATTCCTGCCGAGGTTTCGGCGGCATTGGCAAACGGCGAGGAAATCACCTTGTATTACCTCCCTGTTACTGCCGAGGGCAGAAAGGCATATGCCGATTATGTTGTAAAACTTCTCGATACTTACGAAGGCAAAATCGACACAGTGGAAATATGGAACGAGCCTAACCTCAGACAATACTGTGAAAACGCGTATACGGTGCCGACAGGTGTTGAGCGTTATACAGCGCTTTTGAAAGATACTTATACTGCGGTTAAGGCAAAATACCCCGATGTTAAGGTTGCAGGACCTGTAATCTCATCGCTTATGGATTATGCGGATAAATACCTTAAATCGTTTCTTGCACAGCCCGATATAAATAATTATTATGACGTATTTTCGTTTCATAATTATTCGTATTCAAACAGCGGACTTGACAACATAATAAGCAGTATAAGCGCCGACCTTGCGCTTATTCCCGAGAATAAGGAAATTTATGTTACCGAGTTTGGTGTGCGCAATACAGCGTACAGTGATACCGAAGACGAACGGTATCAGGCGGCCGGACTTGCGAAATATTATCTTTCTATGGCGTCGGAGAATTTCTGCGACAGATATTATATTTATCAGCTTTCCAAAGAGAACACGCGTTCGGAAAGCCTCGGAATACTTAATTACCACAACTCAAAATATCCGTATTCGGCGCGCCCTGCCTTTTTGGCAATGGCGAATGTAAACGCGCTTACGGCAGGCTCGACGGGTAAAGGTTATACAAAACTTAATTCAAACGTGCGCAAACTTTCGTTTGAAAACAGTGCAAAACACACCGAAACGGATGTGTACTTTGCGGTGTCGAAAACGGAAAATGTGTCGGTAGAAAGCAAGGGCAAGCTTACGGAGTTTTACGATATGTACGGCAATATGCTTGACATTGCCGAAAATGACGGCGTATTCAGCTTTGACGTAACAACAGAGCCGATTTACGCGGTTACGTATTATAAAGATAAGCTTGACGTTTCGGTGACGTACAAGTTCGGCACTCTTACCGTGTCGGGAAATGTTTATACATCGCACAAAGATGAGATTTTGACTATAAAAGTTTTTGACGATAAAAACAAGCTTATTTACATAAACCAAACTGCGCTTGACGAAAATTTATCGTTCAAATTTAACTTTGTTCCGCTCAGCGAGAGCGCAATATACACCGTTAAGCTCGGAAACGCGTCGTTTGACGAAATACATTCGGCAGAATATACCATTCCGAAAGTTAATGATGAGATAAGCGTTTCGGCGTCGAGAAATTTTAACAAAATCACGCTTTCGGGAACGGTTAAAAAGGCTTTAAAAGACGAAAACGTTACGGTTAAAGTTTTTGACAGCAGCGGCAGTATTATTTATGTAAATCAGACGAAGACAGATGCAAAAGGCGGTTTTGAATTTGAATTTGTACCGCTTAAAACGAGTGATGTTTATGTGTTTTATATTGCGAATAAATCGCTCAGCGAAATCTTTTCGGTTAACTTTGACGGCGAAACGTTTACGGGCATAAAGCTCAAGGCGCTTTCAAACAGCGACGGAGTTTTTAATTTATGCGATTACAATTCGGCGGACACAGTAACGGTTTCGGTTGACAACGACGGAGAGGTGTATGACGGCGATTTTACCGTTGCGGTTGCAAGCTATAAAGGCGATGCGCTTACCAAAATTGAAATGATTGAAAAAGGCGATATGCTTTTTGACGGCAGTGTGTACCGCTATGACATTCACAACAAAATAAGCAATGCCGATAAAGTTAAAATCTTCTTGTTTAATTCTTTTTCAAATATAAAACCGCTCACGTACAGTGTTGAGCTAAAATAAAAGAAAGCAGAGGAATGAATGATGAAAAAATTAGTATGCATACTGCTGACCTTGTGTATGCTTATGTCGGCAGTAAGTGTATTGGCGTTTGAACAGGTTTTGGACGAAAATGGCAGTCCGAAATATACAAGTTCTGCAAATTATACCAATTCGGGTGATATTAACGATACAAACACCGAATATGAGTTTAAATCACCGTCGGGATATTATTATACGGTTATCCCTGTTGACACCGTTACGGTTGACGGCGAAAAACAGTATTTGTTTATTTCAAATAATTATTACGGTAAGTTTCCTGATGGAACTGTTGCCTTGACAGGAAGCGCAACTAAAGAGGAAAGAGAAAAATTCATTTTTGATCCTGAAATTACAACAAGCTATGCTTATTGGCTCAATAACGGATTTTTTGACGGCAGTAAAAAGGCTGTTGCTGTAAACAGCAACGGCGGTGTTGCTCTGGACAGCGAAATTGCAAGTTATATAAGAACACACGACTGGTATGTTAACGGCTACAACGGAAAAAGTACAGATAACACATATATTGATAAAAAATACAACTTCGACTATACGGTTAACTGCAAAGTTGCGGTTTTGTCCATTGACGATATTGTAAAATATGCTCAGTATATGAAAAAGACACTCAAATCTGCAGGTTCGGAAAATACAGTTAATGCCGATACTTATGCTTGTATTTTGAGAACATTCGGTGCTCTTGACGGTGCCGGTGCAAGTTCATTGATAAAAAGACAAAATCCTGCAAGCGGAAATGCCGCTAACAGCGGTTCAAGTCTTTGCGGTATAAGACCGATTTTCTATGTAAGTGAGGATTATTTTAAAAACGTTAAGCTTGACTTAACCACTGCCGGAAGTGAAGTTAAGAAAATTATTTCCGAGCTCAATCCGAGCGTTTATAATGATGATGAGCTTCTTGCGCTGAAAGGTATATATACTCTTACCGAGGACGGCAGCAGTGAATCTCTCTCAACTGATGATTGGTACAACACTGCCGGGGCAACTATTGCAAACGGCACAATAAATCTTCCCGGTGTAGGCGGCAGATTTCTTGCAAGAAATCTTCCCGGAAATGTAAAAGGCGGAATAATAAACATTGAAACCAAGGTTATCGGCAATACGGCCGGAAGCAGTTTAAACATAGGATTTTTAGATCCGAGTTCAAACAGTCCGAGTTTTAGATATCCTTTGTATTTTTTCGATGGCAATTTTTTGGGATATTATGCAGAAGCCAAGACAGGAACGGGAACAAAATATAAAAGATTGGATAATAATGATAATGACTTGTGGTACACACATTTTGCATCACCGCGTACTTTAAGGCTTACTGTTAATCTTGACACGGGTAATTGCTATGTATCGGTTTCCGGTGAAAAAGCCGGGGCAAATACAACCGCCAATATAAGATATTCACTCGGAACAACCGTTGTACCTTATGTTGACAGTGCAAAAACATTTTCAAGAATAGTTTTTTATAACAGTTCAAGTATTGCAACAACACTTGATGATATAAAAATCACATATGACCCCAACGGCAATGCAATTAAGTCGGTGAAAAAGACAGGCGATAAAGAAATAAAAATCACTGTTGAAGATTATGTTGATTTGAAAGATGTAACAAAAGACAGTATTTGTCTTACTGCAAATAGTGTGTCTGCAATTTCCAAAGACGAAAACACTATAACCGCAACACTTACAAACAAGCTTACTGACGGCAATACATGCTGTGTTATCGTAAACGATATGAAACGAAACGACGTAGGAAGTGCAAATTACACAATAATCGGAAACAGTAAGGTATTTACCGTTAAAACACCGACCGAAACGGTAATCGGTGCACCTGTTATTTCGGGCAATTTGACGTCAGGCTCAACCGTTTCGGCAGCGTCAGCGGTTACAAAGGGCACGCTGACCGACGTTAAACCCGTGCAGTTTGCTATTGCGGCATATAACGGCGACAGACTTATCGGAGCTAAAATTGTTAGCGTTGCAGATGTTAACACAGCCGCAGAATTAAAAGCCGAGATTACACTTTCGGAAAACGCAACGGAAGTCCGCGCGTTTATCTGGGACGCAAACAACTATCCGATATGTTCGGCAGTATCGAAAAACAAATAATTAAACCTAATAAAAGCTCTCACCGTTAGGTTGAGAGCTTTTTGCACAACATATACAAACATTTAAAACACAGATAAAATCATAGGAGTGAAAGTATGTCTGTTCAGTATTTTGAAAACGAGAAAATTTTTATGCTTCAGGGGCGCAAAAGCACCTACGCTTTTGAAATTCAGAACGGCGGTGCGGTTTGCAATCTGCACTGGGGCGGAAAGGTTAACGATGTTATTGACCTTCCGACAACCGAGGAGCTTGTAAACCACATTTCAACCGGTCCGTTTTCGCAGGTTAACACCGACGACCGCCAGGAATACAGACCGTTCGGCGGTAAATCCGTTACCGACCCGGCGCTCAAAATCACATTTAAAGACGGCACGCGTAACGTTTTTTTGAATTATGTATCACACAAGATAGATAACGACACTCTTTATGTTGTTACAAAAGACCCGAAATATCCCGTTGAGGTTACGCTCGTTTACCGTCTTATCGAGGAATTTGACATAATCGAGCGAAAGGCGGTAATTAAAAACACCGGAGATGAAGATTTTGTAATCGAAAATGCGTTTTCGGCAAAATATTATCTTCCCAATATTGACAAATACCGTCTTACATATTTCCCCGGCGCGTATTATCACGAATTTCAGAGAACACAGGAAATCATCAAAAATGGGCGCCGTGTTGTGGAAACGCGCAAAGGCTTGTCAGGCAACGACGCTATGCCGTTTTTTATGATTGACGATACAACCGCGGTTGAGGAATTCGGCGGTGTTTATTTTGGTACGCTTATTTGGAGCGGTAACTGGAAATTTATTTTCGAGCGCGATCAGACTGACAGAATTGTTATCACTTGCGGTGCAAACGATTTTGATTTTGACGTTTGTCTTGAGGGCGGTCAGACATACGAAACACCCGTTATTGCCGCGGGCTACACCAACGGCGGTTTCGGCAACGTTACGCGAAATCTGCACAGATACGAGAAAAAAGAAATTATCCACCCGACCGAAAAGGACAGAATTCTGCCCGTTATCTATAACACGGCCGGAAGTCTGCGAAATGCTGCAAACGAAGAAATTGTTTTAAAAGAAGTTGATATGGCGCACGAGGCAGGCATTGAGCTTTTTGTACTTGAGGGAGGCTGGACAGGTACGGAGGATATCGGCTCGCCGACAAACAACGGTCAGTCGCACAGGCTCGGTTTCGGCACGTGGACGGTCAACAAGGTGCGTTTTCCCAACGGACTTAAGGCAATTTCGGACAGAGTTCATTCGTACGGTATGAAATTCGGTTTGTGGATTGAGCCGGAGTCGGTATTTCCTTTGAACGAACTTGTCACCGAGCACCCCGACTGGATTGTCGGCTACGACCACCGCGACCTTGAAATTAAAGGTATCGGCTGTTATTCGCTCAATATGGCGAACGACGACGCGTGCGAATACATAACAAACGTGCTTATAAAGCTTATAAGCGAAAACGGCATTGACTACATCAAAAACGATTTTAACCGCGCAAACACGCATCTCGGCTGGAGAGGCGAGGAGATTAAGCATCAAAAAGAGGCGTGGGACAAATATGTGAGAAATATGTGGAAATGCTACGGCACAGTTAAGGAAAAGTTCCCGAACCTCATATTTGAAAATTCCGCCGGCGGAGGAAAAAGAACCGACCTCGGTATGCTGAAATTTGCCGGACGGATGCACCGAAGCGACAATCAGGACCCTGTGGACAGCCTTAAAATGCACGAGGGATTTACATATCTTTTGCCGTCGAAATTTGCAGGCGGTGCGTGCTTTATTTCGGATTTGTACTCTCAGCTTGTAAACAGGCGCAAAACCACTATGGAATTTCAGGCGCACGTCGGTATGATGAGCGGACTTTCGGTGTCGCTTAAATTTGCGGAGCTGTCCGACGATAGAATGGCGGAATTGAAACGTTTGCTTGCGCTTAACAAAGAAATCCGCGAAACCGTTCAGACGGGCGAATTTTACCGACTTGTTTCAATTTACGAACGTCCGTACTGCGCGTATCAGTTTAGGGGCAATGACGGAAAAAGGAGTATTGTTTTCTGTTTTGCCGAAAATATCGCATTCGGCAAAACCGCCGATTTTATACGTTTGAAAGCGCTTGACCCCGACAAAAAGTACAAGGTTACGGGCAACGGAACATATTATAAATATCACACAACGTCGCCGAAATACAAAACCGAAATTCCGTCGCATAAAAAAGATTACGGTATTCACACCGGCGCAGGTCTTATGAATGTCGGAATTCAGATTGGTATTCACGGTCAGGGAAGCAGTGAAATCCTCGTTGTTGAGGAGCAGTAAAAGGAGCATAAAATATGATAGACATAAATTCACTTTCGCTCGAAGAAAAAATTCTTCAGACAAAAGTTGCACAGATGAAAAAAGGCGAAAAAATCACAGAACAGGTCGGCGCGGCTTTCTTCTTCGGCGAGATTATCACCGAGGCGGAGGAGGGCGGTATCGAGGAACTCCGCGGTTATGTGAAAGATTTGTATGCAAATGCAAAAATTCCTCCGTTTATAACGTCCGATTTTGAAAACGGCTGCGGAAGTATGGTAAAATGCTTAACTCCGCTCCCGTATCTTATGGGACTCGGCGCGTCAAACGACGAAAAGCTTGCCTACGATTACGGCAAGGCGACTGCGCTTGAGGCATGCAGTGTAGGCGCAAACTGGACATATTCGCCCGTTGCGGATTTAAACATTAACAAAAGAAATCCGCTTGTAAACGTAAGGTCGGTTTCCGATAATCCCGACGTTGCGTCAAGGCTTTTGAAACAGGTTGTCAAAGGTATGCAGGAAAACGGACTTTCCGCGTGCGCAAAGCATTTCCCGGGCGATGGCCTTGACTGGCGCGACCAGCATATTGTCACCACAAATAACACTCTTTCGTTTGACGACTGGAAGAAAAAATCGGGTAGAGTGTTTAAAGAACTTATTGACTCAGGCGTTGACACCATTATGGCAGGACACATCACGCTCCCGTCGTATCAAAAGGAGCGCGACGAAGAGTTTAATATGCCGTATCCCGCGACACTTTCAAAAGAACTTATCACCGGCCTTCTTAAAAACGAAATGGGTTTTAAAGGAATTGTTGTCACCGACGCGCTCGGAATGGGCGGTATAAACGGCTGGTACGAGTCGCGCGAGAGAACGGAAATCGAGGCATTTAAAGCCGGCTGCGATATGATGCTTTGGCCCACCGAAAATTACGTTGAAAATATGAAAAAAGCGATTGAAACGGGATATATTTCGGTTGAAAGGCTCAACGACGCGGTGGAAAGAATTATCAGAACCAAAGAAAAAGCAGGGCTTTTTGACAAAAACAGACCGATGTTCAAAGATCTCACCGCCGAGGAAAAGCAGTTTGTTAAAGACACACAGGAAAAAGTGTCGCTCAAAAGTATGACGCTTATAAGAGATACCGTCGGAAATCTTCCTCTCAATAAAGGTGATGTTAAAAAAATCCTTGTAATTCCCGTAATAAACTATGAGCCGGCGTTTAAATCCGCAGAGCATTTGTGTGACCTTATAAGGCAGAGAAACGTTGAGGTCGTATACAAGCCGTACATCACACCGGCGGATTTTTACAAATACACCGAGGAGTGCGACCGCGTAATTTTTGCAATGTTTTCGCGCTCATTCAAACCCGTCGGATTTTTGGATTATTACGAACGTGCCGCGTCCACAATGCAAAAGGCACTCAACAACGGGCGCAAAAAGACAATCGGCGTGTCGTTCGGCTCACCGTACTTTTTCAAACAGTTTTTCGAGCGTTCGTGCACGTTTGTAAATGCGTATTCAATGCTTGACTGCGCTGTTGAGGCATTTGTAAAATGCGCTTTCGGCGAAGAAAAATTTAACGATTTTTCGCCTGCGGAACTTTAAAAATTTATATGAAAATCTCCCGATTTTGCATAAAACGGGGGATTTTTTGTAATTCCTGCATTTTTATATGCCTTTTCATAAAAATACTTGACTTTTTTTTGTCAAAAATATATTATTATATTGAAAAATCGGTAATAATAGGGATGGTGATATTATGCGAAAATTTAAAATTACCGGTATGAGCTGTGCGGCGTGCAGTACGCGCGTTGAAAAAGCGGTTTCAAAGCTTGACGGCGTAGATGTATGCAGTGTAAATCTTCTTACAAATTCAATGAATGTCGAGGGCAGTGCAAGCGACGGGGAAATTATTTCCGCAGTGGAAAAGGCAGGCTACGGCGCGGGCAAATTCGGCGAGAAAAAACAGGCGAAAGCTGCCGATATTGACGAAAACAAAGATTTTGTAACGCTCAAAAACAGGCTTATCTGGTCGGTCGGAATTTTGGCTGTGCTGATGTATGTTTCTATGGGACATATGATGTGGGGCTGGAAACTGCCGTCGTTTTTAAGTGACAATCACATTGCTATGGGGCTTGTTCAGCTCATTTTGTCAGCACTTATTATGGTTATAAACCAAAAGTTTTTTATATCGGGATTTAAAGGTCTTTTGCACCGCGCACCCAATATGGATACTCTCGTTGCGCTCGGTTCGGGAGCGTCGTTTGTATACAGCACGTACGCGCTTTTTGCAATGACCGACGCACAGCTAAAAGGCAATGCCGACGCGGTTATGCACTATATGCACGAGTTTTATTTTGAGTCGGCGGCAATGATTTTGACGCTGATAACCGTCGGCAAAATGCTTGAGGCATATTCAAAAGGAAAAACGACGAACGCGCTGAAAAGCCTTATGAAACTTGCACCCAAAACCGCGGTTATAATCCGTGACGGAAAGGAAGTCACAATTCCGGCGGACGAGGTTCAAAAGGGTGATATTTTTATTGTCCGTGCCGGCGCAAACGTGCCTGTTGACGGCATTGTTGAGGACGGCGACGGCTCGGTGGACGAGTCGGCATTAACGGGCGAGAGCATACCCGTTGACAAGTCGAAAGGCGACAAAGTTTCGGCAGGAACGCTCAACACGTCGGGATATATGCGATGCAGTGCGGTGAAAGTGGGAGAGGACACAACACTTTCGCAGATTATCAAAATGGTAAGCGACGCGTCCGCAACAAAAGCACCCGTAGCAAAGGCGGCTGACAAGGTTTCGGGAATTTTTGTTCCGACGGTTATCGTTATTGCGGTTGTCACATTTTTTGTATGGTTTTTCGCCGGCAAAGACGTGGGATTTTCGCTTGCACGCGGAATTTCGGTTCTTGTTATAAGCTGTCCGTGCGCGCTCGGACTTGCAACACCCGTTGCAATTATGGTGGGAAACGGCGTCGGCGCGAAAAACGGAATTTTGTTTAAAACCGCCGTTTCGCTCGAAGAAACAGGCAAAATTAAAAATATTGCGCTTGACAAAACGGGAACAATTACAAAAGGCGAGCCGACCGTTACGGACATAATTCCGCTCGGCGGCTGCACAAAAGAAAAGCTTTTGCAGACGGCGTATTCCGCCGAGAAAAAGAGCGAACATCCGCTTGCGGGCGCGATTGTAAAATTCGGTGACGAAAACAGTGTTTCCGCAATTGAAGTTAACGATTTCAAAACGCTTTCGGGAAGCGGAATAGAGGGAAAAATCAACGGCAAAACCGTAATTTGCGGAAGTTTGAAATTTATATCGCAGAAGATTAAAATACCGGGCGAAACCGAAAAAATATCGGACAAGCTTGCAGACGGCGGAAAGACACCTCTGTTTTTTGCGGAAGATGACGTTTTGCTCGGAATTATCGCGGTTGCCGATACCATAAAGGACGACAGTGCGTCGGCGATTGCGGAACTTAAAAATATGGGAATTAAAACGGTTATGCTCACGGGCGACAATCAGAAAACCGCGGACGCAATCGGAAAAATTGCAGGTGTCGACACAGTTTTTGCGTCGGTTATGCCGAACGAAAAAGAGAGCGCAATAAGGCGCCTTAAAGAAAGCGGAAAAACGGCAATGGTGGGCGACGGAATTAACGACGCGCCGGCGCTTACGAGCGCTGACGTGGGAATTGCAATCGGCGCCGGCACCGACATTGCTGTGGAGTCTGCCGACGTTGTTCTAATGAAAAGCTCACTTTCCGACGCGGTGAGCGCGGTAAAATTAAGCCGTGCAACACTGCGCAACATACACGAAAACCTGTTCTGGGCGTTCTTTTATAACGTCCTCGGCATACCGCTTGCGGCAGGCGTGTTTATTCCGCTTTTCAATCTGCGTTTAAACCCGATGTTTGCGGCGTTTGCTATGAGTTTGTCGAGTTTTTGCGTGGTGACAAACGCGTTAAGGCTTAATCTTGCAAAAATCAAAGTCAACGGGGATAAAAATGCAGTAACTGAAAAAACTGAAATAAAAAAATACGAAAGAGAGGGCAAAATTATGGAAAAAACTTTGAAAATCGAAGGTATGATGTGCGGTCACTGCGAGGCAACAGTTAAAAAATGCCTTGAAGCGGTGGACGGTGTTGTAAGCGCAGATGTCAGCCATACAAACGGAACGGCGGTTGTTAAACTTGACAAAGATGTACCGTATGACACGCTTAAATCCGCGGTGGAAAATCAGGGTTACAAGGTTATAGGTTAATTTTGCGGGACGGGTAACCGTCCCGTTTTTGCGTAAATAAGTAAAAAAATATGAACAAAACAAAATTTTTTTGCGTTGGCAAAATTCCGCGCGGATTTTATAATATCATTGTGAGGCGGTAACGTGAAAGCATCTTCTGATGCCGTTAGCCTCCGGCAGGATTAAATGCCCGTGCGAAAATTTTCTCGCTTTGCTCGGAAAACGCACATGGGCGTAATAATCTCTTATCATTCCTTGCCCTGCCGATAAGAGATTTTCGTTACTATTTATGCGCTCGCAGGGCGGCGGAATGGAGATTATTATGTCAAACGAAGCGGTAAATTTCAAAATCGTCCCGTCTGTTGTAAGAGCGAACGAGGAAACGACGCTTAAAATTTACAGTTACAACGCACGGTTTGGATTTTTTGACGATATAACATATAATATTGTTTTTACGCCGATGGAGAAAAGCGATGTTCCGCAGGACGAATTTGTAACTTTGAGCGGACGCAGTAAAATGCGCGAAATACATAAGGTTAAGCCGAAAAATGGAGTTATTGAAATCAGCCGTAAATTTTTCGGCGAACAGGAATGGCGCATACACATCAGTGCAAGCGTTGACGAGTACAAAAAATATCAGCCTCCGATTTACGAGGCGTTAAAAGCAGGGTGGGGCAATCTTATAAACGTTCCGGCAAGAGGTTTTACGCTTTCGGTTTATTCGCTTTTGCCCGATTTATACGAGCGGAAACTTAAAAAATGCGATTTCCACAGTCACACGAATTGGTCGGACGGCGCGGAAAATCCCGAGCGCACCGCGTCAAACTACCGCAAACGGGGATTTGATTTTCTTTCGATGACCGACCACAACGTTTACAATTCGTCGCGGTATGTGTCGGAAAAACTTAAATTTGTGAAAAATTATGAAATTGTGCGCGGTGAAGAAGTGCAGAACGACTATCCCGGGCTTATTCATATGGTCAATGTCGGCAGTGATTACAGTGTAAACGAGATTTTCATAAACGAACCCGAGCGCGTGGAAAAAGAGGTTGCCAATCTTGCGAAAACAACCGAAATTCCCAACGGTTTGGACAAAAAAGAATATCTTTACAGAGTGTGGATTTACAACGAAATCAAAAAAAGCGGAGGTTATGCAATATTTCCGCACCCGTTCTGGACCATAAAGGAGCAGTATCACACCGAAACGAAAATGAGCAAGGCAATTTTTAAAAACAAATTGTGTGACGCGTTTGAAATTATGGGCGGATGTTCGCCAGAGGAAAACAATCTTCAGCTTTCGCTTTATTACGATATGCGCCTTAAAGGTATGGATATGCCGGTTGTCGGTTCGAGCGACAGTCATTCGTCATTGCCGGGCGTTCAATGGTTTGATGAAACGTTTACGATTCTTTTTGAGGGAGATAACGGCGTTTTCGGTGCGGTTGACGACGGCTTTTCGGTTGCCGTGGAGAGGCTTAACAACTCGCCTGCAAGAATTTACGGAAACTTCAGAATTGCAAAATATGCGCATTTTCTGCTTAAAAATTATTATCCGAAACAGGAGGAGCTGTTTTCGGCGTCGGGTATGCTTATTGAAAGGTATCTTGTTTACGGCGAAGATACAAAAGATTTGATTTTGCAGATTGAAGAAAAAATAGAAAACGTTAAAAAAGAATTTTTCGGAATATAAACAAAAAAGCTTGAACAGGTAAATTGTTCAAGCTTTTTTATGTTAATTATGCTATTTGTATTCTTTACAAAGCTCGTCGGACAAAGCGTTGATTTGAGCTAAACTTTCGTCGTTTAATGCCGATTTTATATGAACGGTATTTTCGGCAAATGTGAGATTTTTGCTGTTTGAAAGCATTGTATGCATAACTTTTGCCGCCGTGGGCGCCCACGTGCCGTTTTCGATAAATGCAACAGTGCGGTTTTGGTAATTTCTTTCGGTGAGATGGTTTATAAATTCTTTCATAAACGGGAAAATATCAGCATTGTAGGTTGTTGCCGCAAGAACAAGCTTGCTGTAACGGAACGCGTCCTCAACCGCCTCTGCCATATCATCGCGCGCGAGATCGCAGACTGCAACTTTCGGACAGCCTTTCTCTTTAAGCTGTTCGGCAAGCATTTCCGCCGCCTTTTTTGTGTTGCCGTAAACCGACGTGTACGCAACCAGCACACCGTCGTTTTCGGGTTTATATGACGACCAAACATCGTAAAGATTTATGTAATATCCAAGATTTTCTGTGAGAACGGGCCCGTGGAGCGGACAGATTATCTTAATGTCGAGCGCGGACGCTTTCTTTAAAAGATTTTGCACCTGAACGCCGTATTTTCCGACAATTCCGAAATAATATCTTCGCGCCTCGCAAGCCCAGTCCTCGTCGGCATCAAGCGCGCCGAATTTTCCGAATCCGTCTGCGGAGAAAAGCACTTTGTCAAATTTATCATAAGTTACAATGACCTCGGGCCAATGCACCATAGGCGCGGTTACAAAGGTTAATTCGTGCTTGCCGAGCGAAAGCGTGTCGCCCTCGCCGACAACGATTTGACGGTCGGAAAAATCCGTGCCGAAAAACTGTTTCATCATAACGAATGCTTTTGCGCTCGATACGATTTTCGCTTGCGGATATTTTTCCGCAAAAACTTTAATGTTCGCCGAATGGTCGGGTTCCATATGCTGAACAATAAGATAATCGGGCGTTTTTCCGCCGAGTGCATTTTCGATATTTCCGAGCCACTCATCGGCAAAATTTGCGTCAACGGTGTCCATAACGGCAATTTTTTCGTCGGTTATTACATAAGAATTGTATGCCATTCCGTTTTCAACGGCATACTGACCTTCAAAAAGGTCGATTTTGCGGTCGTTAACACCGACATATTTTATATCGTTTGTAATTTTCATATTTAATCCCCCTTACGGTGTACTGTAATATGATTTATATTACCACATTTTGTGCAAAGTGTCAATAAAACACGCAAAATGCGATAAATTTGCGCGGAAAACTGTATATTTAACGGCAAAAACGGCATAAATAACATTTTTTGCAAAAATTTTCAAATTTTTATTTACTTTTTTTGCATTTTATGGTATATTATTAGAATACTATGTTTTGAGGAGTGGAAAAATGGGTGACAAACTTGATATTCTGATTGCGATGGCAGGATATATGCTTGTTGTAATTTTCATCGGCATATACTTTGCAAAACGCGCACAGCAGAGTTCTGAAAACTATTTTCTCGGCGGACGTTCGCTCGGTCCGTGGGTTACGGCGATGAGCGCCGAGGCATCTGATATGAGCGGATATCTTCTTATGGGCGTTCCCGGTCTTGCATACTGGGGATATTTTGCCGAGGCATCGTGGACTGCAATAGGTCTTGCGGTCGGTACGTACATAAACTGGCTCATAGTTTCAAAAAGACTACGCAGTTACTCTATTGTTTCGGGCGACGCGATTACCGTTCCGGACTTTTTGAGCAACCGTTTTCACGAGAAGAAAAAAGTAATTCTCAGTATTTCGGCATTGTTTATTCTTATATTCTTTACGGTATACACAGCAAGCTGTTTTTCGTCGTGCGGAAAGCTTTTTGCAGGACTTTTCGATATGCCGTATCACAATATGATGATTGTCGGCGCGGTGTTCGTTGTTTTATACACCGTTCTCGGCGGATTTCTGGCTGAAAGTGCGTCCGACTTTATGCAGTCAATCGTTATGATATGCGCGCTTGTGGCGGTGCTTGTATGCGGTGTTATTTACGCAGGCGGTATCGGAAATGTTATAGAAAACGCGAAAAACATTCCCGGATATTTGTCGCTTAACACTATTGCAAATCCTGTTGTAAATTCCGACGGAGTTCAGCAGGCGTCAAACGGCGCGGCACTTTTCGGCGAGGCGGGCAAATACGACTTTATCACAATTTTGTCAACTCTTTCGTGGGGACTCGGTTACTTCGGTCTGCCCCAGGTTCTTTTAAGATTTATGGCTATAAGACGAGGTGACGAGCTTAAAAATTCAAGAAGAATTGCAACCGTTTGGGTGGTAATTTCGCTTTTTGCCGCAGTTTTAATCGGTATTGTGGGAAGAGCGGTATTTCCGTATGATGCGTCGCTCGCAACACAAAGCTCGGCTGAAAATGTGTTTGCGCATCTTTCTTCGCTTTTGTTCCACCCGCTTTTTGCCGGAATTGTAACGGCAGGTATTCTTGCGGCGATTATCAGCTCATCCGACTCATACCTTCTTATTGCGGCGTCGGCGGTATCAAAAAATATTTATGAGACAATAATAAAGAAAGACGCAACCGACAAACAGGTTATGCACGTTTCAAGAGCCGTTTTGCTTTTGATAGCACTTATCGGCATTGCCATTGCGTGGGATGAAAACAGCGTAATTTTCCGTGTTGTTTCGTTCGCGTGGGCAGGTTTCGGTGCAACGTTCGGTCCGATTATGCTTTTCTCGCTTTTCTGGAAAAGAACAAACCGCCCCGGTGCGATTGCAGGTATGCTTGCGGGCGGTATAATGGTGTTTGTATGGCACTTTGCAATTAAACCTCTCGGTGGAGTTTTCGGAATTTACGAACTCCTTCCGGCTTTTATCTTCTCCTGCATCGTAATTGTTGCGGTTTCGCTTATGACGGAAAAACCGTCCGAGGAGATTGAGAAAGAGTTTGAACGTGCAAAAACCTACCGCGATGAGGAGTTTGTAAAATAGGTATAATTTGATAAGTTTTCATCAAATTTACACATTTTTTTGATAATTTTTACAAAAATTGTCGGTTTTTTTATAAAATTACAGTAACACTGTGATGAAATCGCAAAAAAGCTATTGACATTTTGCTGAAAAAATAGTAAATTGATAAAAAGTGCCGAAAACGATTTCGGTATAAAAATGGAGGATGGTATCTATGAAAAAAATCTTGGCAGTGGTTTTATGTGGTTTAATGGTATTCGCTGCACTTGCGGGCTGCGGTAACGGCGGCCAATCGGCAGGTAACAATTCTTACACGGCAAACAACACAGAGTTTGTAATCGGCGGAACGGGTCCGTTGACAGGCGATACTTCGTCTTACGGTATTTCCGTTCTCAACGGCGCTCAGCTTGCTGTTAAAGAAATTAACGCTAACGGCGGTCTTAACGGCGTAAACTTCAAGCTTGAGTTCAAAGACGACAAATCTACTGCGGCTGACGCTGCAACGGGTTACGACACACTTTTTGAAGGCGGTATGCAGGCTTCAATCGGCGCGGTAACATCGGGTTCCTGTGACTCTTTTAACTCCAAAGCGGCTGAAGACAACCTCTTTTCAATTACACCTTCCGCATCTGCGGCTAACGTAATCGAAAACAGAGATAACGCTTTCAGAATTTGCTTCGGCGACCCTGACCAGGGTGTTCTTGCGGCAAAAGAGCTTACTTCAAAATATAAAAACATCGGTTGCATTTACGACACAAGTGATCCGTATTCTTCGGGTATCTACAAAGCATTTGAAGAAGAAATGAAAACGCTCGGCGTTGAATTTAAAACTCAAACATTTGACGCTGAAAACAAAAAAGACTTTTCAACGCAGGTTGAGGCTCTTAAGGACTGCGATGTAATCTTCCTCCCGATTTACTACACAGAGGCAGGATTTATTGCTAAAAACGCAACCGCTAAAGAGTGCAATGCAGTTCTCTTCGGCTGTGACGGTTTCGACGGTATCGCAGACCAGATTGACGCATCGGTTAAAAACGAAATCAAATACATCACACCGTTCGATGTTAACGGCGAAAGCGAAGCAACAAAGAAATTTGTTGAAGCTTACAAAGCTGAATACAATGAAGCTCCCGACCAGTTCGCGGCTGACGGTTATGATGCGGTTATGGCAATCTACGAAGGTATGAAGAAAGCTGACGTTAAAGACGTTAAGATTTCGGCTTCTGACCTTTGCGACATTCTTAAAACTACAATTACAGCTTCCGACTTTAAGCTCGTAGGCGCAACAGGCGAAATGACTTGGGACGCTTCGGGTGCTTGCGAGAAAGTTCCACAGATTGTTGAGCTTAAAAAATAATCTTAAAATTTAATCTTTTTAGTGCGGTTTTTGGTTGGGTGCTCTCTTTGCGCCCAGCCATAACTTCATTTTTACGAGTATTGCAAAAGTTTTGTTTCACATGGTTTATACAGTTTTATCAACTGCCGTTTTTCGGCAAAAATAATGATTGTGTTTGTTCTTTAAATTTTTATATCCGCTGCGTCTGAAATTTGAAGCACCAACCGAAAGGAGAAATTCTAAATGAGTACTTTCATTGACGGGTTGAGTCTTGGCAGCATATACGCGCTGATTGCACTCGGCTACACAATGGTATATGGCATAGCGAAAATGCTTAACTTTGCTCACGGCGACATTATTATGGTCGGCGCGTATGCAATTCTTACAACACTAAATATCTGCGGTAATCCTATTGTCGCTATCGTGGTATCCGTCGTCGTGTGCACACTGCTCGGTATTGTTACGGAAAAGCTTGCGTACAAACCGCTCCGCGGCGCATCTCCGCTGGCAGTTCTTATTACCGCCATAGGTGTCAGCTATTTGCTTCAGAGTATTGCCCAGCTTATATACGGCGCAAAATTCCGCTCGGTTACAATTGCAACTTTTAAGGCAATTTCAATCGGCGGTGCAAAAATAAACATTGCAACAATCATTTCACTTGTTGCAGGCGCAATCATTATGGCGGCGCTCACAATTTTTATCAAAAAAACACGAACCGGCAGAGCTATGCTCGCAGTTTCGGAGGACCGCGGCGCGGCGCTTTTGATGGGAATTAACGTTAACAGAATTATAACAATAACCTTTGCAATCGGCTCGGCACTCGCCGCTTTTGCAAGTGTATTTTATCTTATGCAAATCCCCAGCACCAACCCGACACTCGGTTCAATGCCCGGTATCAAAGCTTTTACGGCGGCGGTTATCGGCGGTATCGGTTCGGTTTCGGGCGCAATGCTCGGCGGTGTTTTACTCGGTGTAATTGAAAAAATCGCATTGAGTGTTCCTGCTCTTGCACCGTACACCACGGCGCTTGAGTTTGCGTTGCTTATAATAATTCTGCTCGTTAAGCCGACAGGTCTTATGGGCAAGCAGATAAGAGAGAAGGTGTGATGTATGGCAGGATATTTTAAAAATATTAAAAATGGTTTTAAATTTAAGCATTTTATAAACTACATCGGTGTGACGCTGTTTCTTGTCATCACCGCATCAATGCTTTATTCGGGCAGTCTTAACCGCTCGACCGCAAACCTTATTACACAGATTGCATATTCCATCATTCTTGCGGTTTCGCTTAACCTCGTTGTAGGTTTTCTGGGAGAATTGAGCCTCGGCCACGCGGGATTTATGTGCGTCGGCGCGTATATAGGCTGTTATGCGGCAAATCAGCTACATCACGTTATTTCGTCACCGCTCGCAGTTCTTATTATATCAATGTTTATCGGCGGTCTTATTGCTGCGGTTTTCGGCTTTATTATCGGACTTCCGGCATTAAGGCTTAAAGGCGACTACCTCGCCATTGTTACTCTTGCGTTCGGCGAAATTGTCAGAACAATTTTCAAAAACCTCGATATGTTCGGCGGTGCGCTCGGACTTTCAACAAAAAAATACGGCACAAGCCTTTTTATACCGGCTTTGATTGTTGTTTTAATTATGCTGATTTTGGTTCAGAACCTTATCCGCAGTAAGCACGGCAGAGCAATTACAGCGATACGCGACAACGAAATTGCGGCGCGTGCAATGGGTATCAATGTTGCATTTTACAAGCTTTTTGTGTTTATAATTTCAGCGTTTTTTGCAGGAATTGCAGGCGTTATTTACGGTCACTACGCAACTCCCGTTTTGTATTCGTTTTTCTCGTACAACTATTCGATTGAAATTCTCGTTATGGTTGTCCTCGGCGGAATGGGAAGTATAAACGGTTCGATACTTGCCGCGGCGCTTATCACGTTTATCAACTTCCAGCTTACAACAAAGCTTTCGGGTGATATGGCGGCGCTGAAATTCTTGATTTACGCTATTGTTCTTATCACAATAGTTATATTCAACAATGCACCTGCGCTTCAGCCGATAAAAGAACGTTTCAGCCTTAAAGGCAAATTTGCCGGACTGGGCGAGAAAATCAAAGGCATTTTTGTTAAAACGAAAGACATTGACAAAGAAAGAGCCAAAATTAAAGATGATGCGGCCGAATGGACGAGAATTCCTACCAAAATTGACGTTGACGCAATCCTTTCCGTTGATGTTAAACCCGATAAACTCGGCAGCAAACCCGATGAAAAGGAGGATAAATAATGAGTGAATATATGCTTGAAACAAAAAATCTCGGAATATCCTTCGGCGGTCTGAAAGCAGTTCAGGACGTTAATATTAAAATAAAGAAAAAACAGCTTTACGGTCTTATCGGCCCCAACGGTGCAGGTAAAACCACAGTCTTCAACCTTTTGACGGGTGTTTACACGCCTACAACAGGCGAGTTTATTCTGGACGGCGAAAATCTCACCGGCAAGTCGCAGGAGGTTATAAATCACCGCGGAATTGCAAGAACGTTCCAGAATATCAGACTTTTCAATAATATGAGTGTTATCCGCAATGTGCTTGTCGGACTTCACAATCAAAATGAATTTCACGTTAATCCGTTAACAAGTATGCTCCGTCTGCCGAGGCATTATAAATGCGAGGTTGAAATGCGAAACAAAGCTAAGGAGCTTTTGAAAATTTTCGGTCTTGAAGAGGAGCGAAACAACCTTGCGTGTAATCTTCCTTACGGAAAGCAGAGAAAGCTCGAAATTGCGCGTGCGCTTGCAACAAACCCGAAGCTTTTGCTGCTTGATGAGCCGGCAGCAGGTATGAACCCGAACGAAACAGCAGAGCTTATGGATACAATAAGATTTGTACGCGACAAATTTGATATGACAATTCTTCTTATCGAGCACGATATGAAGCTTGTAGGCGGAATTTGCGAGGAGCTTACGGTGCTCAACTTCGGCACCGTTCTTGCTCAAGGAAAAACCGATGAGGTGCTTAATGACCCGAGAGTTATTACGGCATATGTCGGCGAAGACGAATAGGGGGTGCTCTTGATGCTTAAAATTGAAAACATTGAAGTTTGCTACGGCTTTATTAAAGCAATAAAGGGTGTATCCTTTGAGGTTGAAAAAGGCGAGATTATCGCGCTTATCGGTTCAAACGGCGCAGGTAAAACAACCATTTTGCACACTATTACAGGTCTTATTTCGCCGAAATCGGGCACCATCACATTCGAGGGCAAGGATTTGACAAAAACTCCGGCGCATAAAATTCTCGGTATGGGTATGGCACACGTTCCCGAGGGCAGACGTATTTTCCAGGAACTTACCGTTTTTGAAAACTTAAAACTCGGCGCATATATTTTGCGCGATAAAAAACAGATTGAAAAAAATCTTGAATATGTTTACGAACATTTTCCGCGTTTGAAAGAAAGAAAAAATCAGCTTGCAGGTACTCTTTCTGGCGGTGAACAGCAGATGCTCGCGATGGGCAGAGCGCTTATGTCCAACCCGAAAATTATCCTTATGGACGAACCGTCAATGGGACTTTCGCCGATTTTGGTATCGGAAATTTTCCAGATTATCAAAGAGGTGTCGCAGGACGGCACAACCGTTCTTTTGGTTGAGCAGAACGCGAAAAAGGCGCTTACAATCGCCGACAGAGCATATGTTCTCGAAACCGGTAATATCACTCTTTCCGGCAAGGCAAAGGATTTGCTTGCCGACGACAGGATTAAAAAAGCGTATCTCGGCGAATAAGATTTTGAAAATTTATTATGCAGTAAAAAAGGTTTGTACTTCTTAATGAAGTGCAAACCTTTTTTATATCGGCAATATAAATTTTACAACATAAAATTTACACAAAGCAAAAGCATCATTTGCCTTCGTGCTTTGCCAAATGTTCTTTTATTTTCGAAAAAGTGATATCGCTGATATCGTGCTCTATTTTGCAGCTGTCCACATAGGCGGTCGCCTCGTCAACACCAAGCACCATAAGTGCCCTTGCAATTACCTGATGACGTTCATAAATGCGCTCGGCAATTTCAAGACCTTTATCGGTAAGCTCAATCAAACCGTCGGCGCTCATCGTGATATAGCCCTCCTCACGAAAATGCTTCATAGCAACCGACACGCTCGGCTTTGTAAAATTCAGCTCATTTGCAATGTCGATACTGCGCACACTGCCTTTTTTGCCTTTGATAATTAAAATTGATTCGAGATAATTCTCGGCAGATTCTTGTATTTTCACTTCAAAACCCTCTTAATTTCCTAGATATATTAACATTGTATCACAAAAGTTAAACTTTGTCAAAAATATTTTTAAAAACTATTGACAAATATAAAACAGGGTGCTATAATACGATTGTTGAATGGTTGTTCAACTATCGAATTTATCTGCGGGGTGAAAAAATGGCAAAGCTTACTTGCGATTGTGAAGTTATTCATCAGGATGTCGTGAATAAGGTTAAAGAAAAAATGTCGGACGACAGTGAATACATCACGCTTGCGTCGCTTTTTAAAATTTTCGGAGACAGTACGCGTATTAAAATTTTGCACGCGTTAAGGCAAAATGAAATGTGCGTATGCGATATAGCAAGCCTTTTAAAGCTTACAAAATCGGCAGTTTCGCACCAGCTTAAAGCGCTTCGATTGGCAAATCTTGTCAAATACCGCAAAGAGGCGCAGATTGTTTACTATTCGCTTGCTGATACGCACGTTGAAAAGATTCTTGATATAGGAATTGAGCATTTGCGCGAATAGACAAGGGACAATAATTTAGTAAATTATTATTTTTTACACTCGTAGTTGAATACTTGAGCAACAACTCAAAAACATAAGGAGGATATTATGCAAAGAATATATTTCTTAAAAGGTCTTGATTGTCCACATTGCTCGGCAAAAATCGAAAATGACGCCGGAAAGATTGACGGTATTTCGCTTTCAAGAGTTAATCTTATGGAACAGACTTTAACTCTTGATTCGGATAAATTCTTAAATTCGATTGATGACGAGGTTGAAAAAATCGTCCATAAATATGAGCCGGACGTTGAAGTGAGCATTTACGACAGCAGTGCGCACAGTCACTCGCACGGCGCGCATACGCACGGCGAAGAGAGCCGCAGCGAGGACGAAGAAGATTTAAAACCGCGCATAATCCGAATTGCGATAGGAGCGGTAATTTACGGTGCTGCGGTTGTTTCGTCAAAGTTTATAAACAACATATATTTTGAAATTATTTCGCTTGCGGCGGCGTTTCTCATTTTGGGCGGCGACGTTTTGCTCCGCGCGGTAAAGAACATATTAAGGGGTCAGGTATTTGACGAAAACTTTCTTATGAGCGTTTCGAGCATCGGCGCGTTTTGCATCGGCAGTTACACCGAGGCGGTCGCGGTTATGCTTTTGTATCAGCTCGGTGAGCTTTTTCAGGATATGGCGGTCGGAAAATCGCGCAAATCCATTGCAAGCCTTATGGATATACGCCCCGACAGTGCGAATGTTATCCGTGACGGCAAGGTTGTGACGGTTTCGCCCGAAGATGTGAAAATAGGCGAAACGATTATAGTTAAACCGGGTGAAAAAGTTCCGCTCGACGGATTTGTTATTGAGGGCAAAACGATGCTTGACACAATGGCGCTTACCGGCGAATCAGTTCCGAGAAGCGCAAATGTCGGCGACGAGGCGCTGTCAGGCTGTATAAACGAAACGGGCGTTATAAAAATCGAGGTTACAAAATCTTTCTCCGAAAGTACTGTTTCAAAGATTTTGTCGCTTATTCAAAACGCGTCGTCCAAAAAAGCACCGTCCGAGAATTTCATCACAAAATTTGCACGTTACTACACACCTGTTGTCGTAATTTTGGCGGCGCTTATAGCAGTCATTTTCCCGTTGACAATCGGCGGCGGATTTGTTAAATGGGTTCGTCAGGCGTTTGTATTTCTGGTAATTTCCTGCCCGTGTGCGCTAGTAATTTCAATACCGCTTTCGTTCTTCGGCGGAATAGGCTCGGCGGCACGTAACGGAATACTTGTAAAAGGAAGCAACTATCTTGAGGCGTTGAGCAAACTCGATACGCTCGTACTCGACAAAACCGGCACGCTTACAGAGGGAGTTTTTGCGGTGCGCGAGGTACTGCCTGCAAAAGATTTCTCGGAAAACGACGTTCTCTTTGCGTCGGCATATGCCGAGAGCTACTCAAACCACCCGATAGCGCAGTCGATTAAGTCGCATTTCGGCGAAAAAATCAATGAAAGCATTATAAGCGACTACACCGAAATTTCGGGCAAAGGCATATCGGTAAAAATCAACGGCAGTGAGATTTTGGCAGGCAATATGCGTCTTATGGACGAATTTAACATCAAATGCGAAAAATGCGATAAGGCGGGTACGGTTATATACGTTGCAAGCGACGGAAAATATATCGGCTGTATTGTAATTTCGGACAAAATCAAAAAAGACAGCGCATCGGCACTTGAAAATCTGCGCAAAATGGGCGTTGATAACATAATTATGCTTACCGGCGACAACGAAAAAACTGCATCTTCGGTTGCGGAAAAACTCAAAATTAAGAAGTATTTTGCGTCGCTTTTACCGCAGGATAAGGTTGCAAAATTTGAAGAAATAGTATCGGGCAAGAAAACAAACGGCACTACGGCATTTGTCGGCGACGGAATTAACGACGCACCTACGCTTGCAAGGGCGGATATCGGCATTGCAATGGGGGCGCTCGGCTCGGACGCGGCAATCGAGGCGGCAGACGTTGTGCTTATGACCGATGAGGTTTCGCTTATTGCGAAAGCGGTTAAAACGGCGAAATATACAAAAAGAATTGTTACACAGAACATTGTTATGTCGCTCGGAATTAAACTTTTGTTCTTAATTCTCGGTATTTTCGGAATTGCCACAATGTGGGAGGCAATTTTCAGCGACGTCGGCGTTATGATGCTCGCCGTGCTTAATTCAATGCGCGTTTTAAAAAAATAATGAAAAAATAATCTTGACATTTTGTAAAATAAATGTTAGAATATGTCAGTAAATAAACTGCCACCGGGCAGTAGATGCTTAAGCATTTGTGTGCATATCGTTAGGTCTTTGAAGATATGCACTGCAAATGCTTATTTTTTTGGAGGACGACAGATGAAATACTTTACAAAAAGCGAACTTGCTTTATGGCTCGGCTCAATGCTTGCAATCGTTGTGTCAAATATATTTATCGGCGAATTTGCGCCCGTGTCGCTTGCCGCGTCGCTTATCGGCGTGACGGCACTTATTTACACGGCAAAAGGAAATCCGATAGGACAGGGGCTTATGATAGTTTTTTGCCTTATATACACGTATGTTTCGTACACATTTTCGTATTACGGCGAGATGCTGACATATGCCGTGATGTCGCTTCCTATGGCGGTTTTCTCGTTCATTGTGTGGATTAGAAATCCGTTTCACGGGAATAAATCGGAGGTCAGCGTAAACGAGGGCATAACGTGCAGAGAATATATTTTTATGTTCATATTATCCATAGCGGTGACGGCGCTTTTCTACTTCGTGCTCAAATTTTTCAACACTGCGAATATCGCACCGAGTACCATTTCGGTTACAACAAGCTTTCTGGCGATATATCTTACATTTAGGCGCAGTCCGCTTTATGCTCTGGCATATGCGGCGAACGACATTGTTTTAATTGTTCTGTGGACGCTTGCGGCGTTTAAAGATGCGTCGTATTTTTCGGTTGTGATATGTTTTGCGGCATTTTTTGCAAACGATATTTACGGTTATATGAACTGGAAAAGAATATCTGCACGGCAATGCGCGGAATAAAAATAACAATAATCCGTCTTTTTTTGTAAAAACTCTTGACAAGCTAATGTTCATTAGCTAAAGGAGCGACAAAAAATGAAATATGAATTAAGCAAAAAATATTGCACAGAAAATCTTATGAAAAAAATTATGGGTCCGAACCCGATAAAGCTTGAAGAGGAGCTTATGCAGGGTCACAAAATCAAAAAAGGCGCAGTCGTCTGCGACCTCGGAAGCGGGCAGGGGCTTACGTCGGTATTTCTTGCAAAGGAATACGGTTTTAAGGTTTACGCGTCTGACCTTTGGAGCGACCCTGACGAAAATCAGAAGTTTTTCGCCGAAATGGGACTTACAAAAAACGAAATTATTGCCGTTAAAGCGGACGCTGAAAATCTCGATTTTGACAAAAACTTTTTTGACGCGGTAGTTTCTACCGATTCGTATAATTATTTCGGACGAAATGAGAAATATCTTGACGAAAAGCTTTTGCCGTATGTGAAAAACGGGGGATACATTTATATTTCAATTCCGGGTATGAAAAAAGACTGCCACGATAATCTGCCGAAAGAACTGCTTTTATCGTGGACGCCGGAACAGCTTGAATATATGCACGATGTTGAGTATTGGAAAAATATTGTATCGCAGTGTAAGGGCGCCGATGTTATAGAAGTGAGCGAAATGGAGTCGAACGACGAAGTGTGGGCAGACTGGCTCAAACAGGAAAACGAATATGCGGTCGGCGACAGAAAGTCTATGGAGGCAGGCGGAGGAAAGTATCTTAATTTCATAAAAATCGTACTGCAAAAAAGATAAAAAACAACCCCTCAATCAAATGATTGAGGGGAATTTTTACATAAACATTACAATGGCAACGACGTATGCAATGTATAACGCAAATGCCAAAATACCTTGACTGCGCGAAAATTTCGACCTCATAACGGCAGGAATGAAAATCAGTGCGTTGATTATAAGACAGACGGGAAAATCGAATTTCAGCGCCTGTGCCGGCACGGTGAGCGGTTTGCCTGCCACGAGTGAGCAAACGGGCAGAATCAGTGTTGTGTCTATGATATTCGCGCCGACGATATTTCCTGCGGAAAGCGCGCCCTGCTTTTTGCGTATCGCGGTAATTGCCGTGATAAGCTCGGGCAGTGAAGTGCCTATTGCAATCATTGTAACCGAAATTATGCTGTCGGGAACGTGCAGAATTTGCGCGATAACCGTGCCGTTGTCAACCAAAAGACGCGCGCCGATGATTATTCCCAGGCAACCGCCGATAAATTTTATAACATTGATTTTTACTTCTTTTTTTGACGATATAACGGTGCGCTCGTCCGACTGTTCGTTTTTCGCGCTTTTTAAAGTTTCATATGTAAATATTGCGAATATCAGTGCGAGAATTATGCACCCGATAACTGAAAGCTTTCCCGTCAGCGAAAAAATGTAGAGCGACAAAACCGCAAAAATTAAAAGAAAGGTTTTGAGCGAATAGTCTTTTGCGCGTATTGCAAACGGCGCGAGCATTATAGAAAACGCAAGAATTATTCCTGTGTTTGCGGTTACAGAGCCGATTGCATTGCCGATTGCAATGTCAACTTTTCCCTCGACCGCCGCCATAAGCGATACAATAAGTTCTGGCATTGTTGTTGCAATGCTAACTACCGTCGCGCCGATTATAAATTTCGGTATGCCCGACACACCGGCAATCCACACCGCCGAATCGACGAAATAGTCACCGCCTTTGATTATGAGCACAAGTCCGAGCGCAAAAAGCAAAAACACCAAAACAGTATACATTTTTAAAATTCCCCCTAAAGTTTGTCCGTTTAATTATAGCGTATTACAAAAGAAAAATGTGTCAAAAAAAGCCGATGCAAAATCGGCTTTTTGAAAATTCATATAAAATTATCAGTCTGCAATCGACGGGATTTCTCCGAGAATATAGTAACTGTAATTTTCCGACAAGTCGTTCGACGATTTAATTCTTGTGTCTATAAGTTCAAGAATAAATATAAGTCCAACACCCGCGAGTGCGCCCACAAGAGCGCCCAAAAGCGAGTTTCTGCCGATATTTCTCGGGAGATAATCACTTGAATAGCTTGCGTGGTCAAGCGGTTTTATCGAACCGCCCTCAACAACCCATTCAATTTCTTCTTTTGCGAGCGAAATTACCGTTTCAAGGAGAATATATGAGGTTTTCGGCGAGTCGGATTTAACCGTGATTTCCAAAATTTCCGTTTCGTTGCGCGCCGCCATTGTAACCATACCTTTTAATTTTGCCGGCGAATAGGGGAGTTTTGAAACTTCTTTTACGTGTGAATAGAATTTGCTTGTGTTCAAAACCTCAACCGACGATTTCAAAAGTTCCTGTGATGTTACAATTTCATTAAGGCTGATCTCATCGGTCGGCCTTTGCTGATTGGTTTTGTTAACGTTGCTTATGTAGAGCGTTCCCACAGACTGATAAACGGGTTTTGAAACGTAATACGAAAAAATATACATTGCCGAACCGCCGATTATCATACAGCAGGCAACAATCCACCAGCGCTGAAGAGCCATATTGATTATGTCAAAAATGCTGTATTCCTTATTTGTATTCAAAAAAAGACACTCCTTAATAACTTAGTAAGTTTATAATAACACAAAAAAGTGCAAAAGTCTACAATTTTTATGAAATTATTATGAATAAATTTTAAATTTGGTTGACTTTAATAAAAAAATGAGTTATCATAACTTTAAATCAATGTACTTTTAAAATTACGGAGGATAAAAATATGAAACTTGGTGTGTTTTCACCTGTGTTTAACAACAGAACGCTCGAAGAAGCGCTTGAATTTATGAAAGAGCACGGCGGTCAGGCTATTGAGCTTGGGACGGGCGGTTTTCCCGGCACGGCGCATATCAATCCCGATGAGCTTTTGGCAGATGAGAAAAAACTTAACGATACACTTGACCTTTTGAAAAAATACGATATTGAAATCGCGGCATTCAGCTGTCACGGCAATCCCGTGCACCCCGATAAGGAAATCGCGGCAAAATTCCACTCGGATTTTGAGAAAACCTGCAAGCTTGCTCAAAAAGCAAACGTACATACAATAGTTACGTTTTCGGGTTGTCCCGGCGGAAGCAAGGACGACAAGACACCCAACTGGGTTACATGTCCTTGGCCGAACGATTTTTCGGATATATTAAAATATCAGTGGGACGAAGTGCTTATTCCGTATTGGAAAAAAGCGGCGGAATATGCAAAGCAGTACGGCATTGAAAAAATCGCGTTTGAAATGCACCCCGGTTTTTGCGTATACAACCCTGCAACGCTTTTGAAACTCCGCGAGGCGGTGGGCGATATTATCGGCGCAAACTTTGATCCGAGCCATCTTATCTGGCAGGGAATTGACCCTGTTTATGCGATAAGAGCGCTCAAAGGCGCAATTTATCATTTCCACGCGAAAGACACGAAAATCGACCCGATTAACACAAAAACAAACGGCGTTCTCGATACAAAATCGTACGCGGACGAAATCAACCGTTCGTGGATTTTCCGTTCGGTGGGCTACGGCAACGATTACGCGTACTGGAAAGATATGATAAGCGCACTCCGTCTTTGCGGTTACGACGGCGTTATCAGCATTGAGCACGAGGACAGCCTTATGACACCTGACGAGGGACTTATCAAGGCTATGGATTTCCTCAAAGATGTTTTGATTTACGAGTCCAAGGGCGATATGTGGTGGATTTAGTTTTTTAAAAGGAGAAAAATATGGCAGACCATATGATAAAATTGAGCGAAGTGCCGAAAGGTCAAAAATGGCAGTATTTGTGGGATTATTACCGATTTCCCGCACTTGCGGCTGTTATTGGGCTTATACTTGTAATTTCGCTTGTAAAAACAATATTTTTCACACCAAAGGCAGACGTCGGCATTATTTTCACAACCGAATTGGGCCTTTCGGACAGCGAGGGCGAAAAGTTTGACAAAGCCGTAAACGACGCGCTTGAAGATTATAACGGCGACGGCAAAAAACTTGCCGATACGACGCGTCTTGCGTACAGCGAAACGAGCGCGCAGTCCGACCCGCAGTATGCGCAGGCGGTGCTTACGAAAATAAACGTCGAACTTGCGGCGGGCAACGATATTTTGCAGATTTGCGATGATAAGCTTTATCCGACGTATGAGGGCAACGGCTGTCTGGCAACTTATAAGGTTTTTAAAGATTTCGGCGTTGATATCAAGCATACGGACGACAGCGAAATTGTTAAAATTCCGTTTTCCGAAATAAAGGCATTTGCGGATATTAAATCTGCAAACGGCGCGGAAATGTATCTTACCGTCCGTCCGCCTATGGAAAAATGGTACACTAACGAAAAACAGCGAAAAAATTATACCAACCAGCTCAAATTTATTGCAAAACTTGTAAATGAATAAACGCAAAAACACAAGGAGTCAATGCCCCTTGTGTTTTTTATTTAACACACAAATTTCATTACAAAAGCAACCAGCATACAACACAAAATTCCCAAAAGAGTGGGGAGCAAAACGGAAATCACCGTCCATTTTATGCTCTGTGTTTCCTTTTTTATTGTCAGCACGGTGGTGGAACACGGCCAGTGGAAAAGCGAGAAAATCATTGTGCACATTGCGGTTGTCATATTCCAGCCGTTTGATACAAAAAGTTCTTTTACCGCGGTTAGATTGCCCGTGTCCGAAAGCACCCCCGACGCGGTGTATGCCATAATTACAATCGGAATTACAATTTCGTTTGCCGGAAATCCGAGTATAAACGCGATTAAAATTACACCGTCAAGCCCCATAAGACGCGCAAACGGGTCGAGAAAATCCGAACATATTTTAAGAATACTTGCATCGCCGACGATGATATTTGCCGCAAGATATATTATAATTCCGGCAGGTGCGGCAACCGCGGCTGCACGCCCGAGAACAAAGAGCGTTCTGTCGAACACCGACCGAACAATCACTTTGCCGATTTGCGGTTTGCGGTACGGCGGAAGTTCGAGCGTAAAGGACGACGGCACACCTTTTAACACGGTTTTTGATAATATAAACGTTGACAAAAATGTAAAACCTATTCCTGCGAGTATCAGCGCCGTCAAAAACAGTGCGGACGTAAGCGACGTGAGCGTTTTCGTCTGCGTTCCTATAAAAAACATTGTGATTATCGAAATCAGCGTCGGAAACCGTCCGTTGCACGGCACAAGACTGTTTGTTATGACCGCAAGCAGTCTTTCGCGTTCCGAGTCGATTATTCTGCACCCGACAACGCCTGCCGCATTGCACCCGAATCCCATACACATTGTAAGTGCCTGTTTTCCGCACGCACAGCATTTTTTAAACGGTTTGTCAAGGTTATATGCAATTCTCGGCAGATACCCGAAATCCTCCAGGAGCGTGAACAGCGGAAAAAATATCGCCATAGGAGGGAGCATTACCGAAACAATCCACGCGAGAGTGCGGTATGCTCCGAGAACAAGCAAATTGCAAAAATACTGCGGTATTTTTATAAACTTAAAAAAGCCCATCAGTTTATCTTCAAACGAAAACAAAAGGTTGGAAAGCAGGCGCGACGGGTAGTTTGCACCGCTGACGGTGAGGTAAAACACCAGCGCGACGAGCAAAAGCATTGCAAGGTATCCCGAAACCTTTCCCGTTAGAATTTTGTCGGTTCTGCGGTCAAAATCGGAGTATTTTTCATTTTTATATGTAACAGCATCCTTGCATATTTTTTCGCTTTGCGAAAGAATTGCCGAAACGGTCATATCTTTCAGTTTATTGCGGGATATTTTATTGTCCGAAAGGTATTCTTCGGCGGATTTTACCGCCGATAAAATATCGGTATGCGACAAAATATCGTCCTCTGCAAATTTTGAAAATTCGTTTATCAGCGCGCTGTCATTGTCGAGCAGACGGAGCGCGAGCCATCGGCAGTTTATTATGTTTTTGTAATGCTTTTTTAAAACGGGTTCTAAAATTTCTATCGCGTTTTCGATTTTCTCATCATATTTTATTTTATGTGCGCCGTCACACTTTTTAAAATTTTCAATTTCTTTGACAAGCGCGGAAAGCGTCTTTTTCTTTCGTGCCGACACGCCGACGACGGGAACGCCGAGCTTGTTTTTCAGCATTTGCAGGTCGATTTTTATGTTTTTTCGCTTTGCCTCGTCCATAAGATTGACGCAGATGATTACATTTTTTGAGATTTCCATTGTCTGGATAGCAAGGTTTAAATTTCGCTCAAGGCACGTCGCGTCACACACAACTATAACAGCGTCAACACCGCCGAAACAGATGAAATTTCGGGCGACTTCCTCCTCTTGAGAGTGTGCCATAAGCGAGTATGTGCCGGGAATATCCGCAAGAATAACGGTGCCGTTTTTTGTTTTAAATTCGCCCTGTGCGTTTGTGACGGTTTTGCCGGGCCAGTTTCCCGTGTGCTGGTTCATACCGGTGAGTGCGTTAAATACCGTGCTTTTTCCGACGTTCGGGTTGCCTGCAAGGGCAATCAGCAAATCACCCGCGTTTTTTCGTTTTACGGCAGTGTCCGATGATACACTGCTTCCCGTTGAAGATGAAGTAAGACCCATTTTTTACCCCTCCCCGAAAATATTTTTTATAAGCACACCCTCGCAGTCCTCCGAACGAATGGCGATAACCGCACCGCGGATAAGAAATGCTTTAGGATCGCCCGAGGGACTTTTGCCGATACATTCAACTTTTGTGTTGCCTATAAGACCTATATCGAGAAGCCTTCGGCGTATGCTTCCGCTTGAATTTAATTCGTCAACCGTCGCAGACTGTCCGACTTTTAAATCATTCAATGAATATGCCATACCTATACCTCTTTCCTTTATCGGATTTTTGAGCGGATTTTCAGTTTTAATATATGGTATGTCATATATTTGCAAAATGCTACAAAAAAGCACATACATATGTATGTGCCAAAAATTTATATTTAAAAATAAGGTTTATAATGAATTGTTGTATCGTTTGGAAAATAATATTCAAAAATATCCACAAAATAATCGTCCGTCATACTTGCGATAAAATCGGTCACAATGTCGTCGGGCGGAGTGTCAATATAATTTTCGCCGCCGTAATATTTGCGGTTTTGGTTGACAAAATCAATATGATGTTTGTAAACAAGCGTGTTTTTGTCACCGCTTTTCAAATCGTGCAAAAGCTTAAAATAAAGCTTTTCAAACATCGGCGCGATTATTTTTTCGTTTATATCGGCAACCCGATTGTTGAGGTAAATATAATTGTAATTGTCGTTTTTGCTTTTTGAAAGTTCGGCAAAAATGTCCTTGTCGATTTTTATGTAATCCTTGCCGTAGCTGTTTTCGATAATACTTACAATCATATTGTTGATAATCGCCGCGTTGAAATTCCCCAAAATTCCGCCGTCAAAAACCGCGTCGTTCGGTATGACGTCGGCTTTTACCGCGTCCTGCCTGTCCTTGCCGACGTACGCGATAATGTCGCAAATACGCACAACACATCCCTCCAAAGTGGCAGGAGTGAGATGAACGGAATAATCTTTTTCTGTATAACATTTTTCAACGTTTTTATCAAATTCGTTAAAGGTTTTAAGATTTGACGGGTGATATTCATCACATTCCACCTCGCCGTTGTGACACAAAATTCCGTCCAGCGTTTGCAGTGAAATGTTGTAGGCAAAAATCTTGTCAAGCACGCGTACGCTGTGAAGATTGTGACAAAAATACCGCGAGGTTTGCGCGTGATAAATTTTGCTTAAAAACTTTTCGCCCGCGTGGCCGAAAGGAGTGTGACCTATATCATGACCGAGCGAAATTGCTTCGATAAGGTCAAGGTCAAGTTCCAAAATTCTGCCGATGTTGCGCGCAATGCGCGACACAAGCTGAACATGCAGAGAACGGCGCGTCAAATCGTCATTTTTGTAAAGCGAAAATACCTGTGTTTTGTCGCAGTATCGGTTGTAATACGGCGAATGAAGAATTTTTTCAACGTCGCGCACATATGCCGGGCGCCACACGCTTGCAATGTCGTGCGACGGATTCCGTCTTATTTCACCCGATGATTTATAGTGCAAATCGTGCACGATTTTTTCGGTAAGTTCTTTTGAAAGTGACAAATATTCTGTTTTTCTTTTCATCTTATCACCGCCGTTTTTGTGAATTTATTCATCATATACCGTACATACAGGCTCGGTATCTTCGGAGATATACACCGCCGTCGGGCCGTCCGCACCGCCGATTATGCCTATTGACGAGGCGTAGGGCAGGGGAGTTGAATTTATTAAAACCGTGAGCGCCAATATGAGCGCCGATTGTGAAATTAACATAATAATTCTCCTTAATAATCTAATCGTTAAAGTCAAACACTGCGCGCCCGTTTTCAAGCTTTAAATATCCCGAAAAGTTTTTGCCGTTTTTTGACACAAAATTTTCTATTTTGTATGTTTTTCCCGTTTTCAAAAGCTTTTTAACGTTGGAAAGTGAAATCACACGCTGACAAATAACGCCGTTTATAGAAAATTTGCATCCGTCTTTGTAGCCCGTACAGCCGTAGCCGAATCGCGTGCGGACAACATCTTTTCCGCAAACGGGGCATTTTCCCGCAATATCACCCAAAAATCCGTCGTCGGTGTCTTTTTCGGGCGGAAGTTTCTCGGCAAAAAACACGCTTTTAATTTCGTCCTGTGCCATTTTTACACTGTCCGAAATCATAATTTCACCGCGGTACACTTTTTTGAGTGCTTGTCCGAGCTGACTGGTTTTGTATTTATCCATACTGATGTTCATTCTCATAAGCGAATTTATAAGATTTCTGCCTGCGGGCAAAATGGTGTAAACGTCCTTTTTCAAAAGTATGTATTCGCTTTTCCGCGCGTTGTCGATAATTCCCGTGCGCGTTGCCTCGGTACCGAGTTCCAGTCCCTCAAAAATAGCGCGGTAATCCTCGTCGTCGTTTTCGTCGCTTGACGCCTTGTCCTCTTTGAACGGATTTTTAAGATAATTATTTAGGGTTTCGATTGTATAGTGTTTCGGCGGTGTGGTTTCCTTTTCAACAGGTTCAAAATTAACCGCAAATTGGTCACCCTTTTCAAGGTTCGGCAAAATTTTGTCCTTTTTTGTGTAATCGTCAAATTTTGTCCAGCCTTTTTGTGAAATAATTGTGCCTTTAAGCGCGAAATCTTCAAGATTTCCGACATTTATCTTAATTTCCGTTTTCTGCGCAATACATTCCTCGGCGCAGAAAACCGCGGCAAACCGACGCATAATTGTGCTGTAAACAATAAATTCCTCGTCGGTGAGCGCTTCTTTTTTCGGAATTTTAAAAGTCGGAGTGAGGGCAGAGTGCGACTCGATTTTCTTGTCGTCGAAAATGGTTTTTTTAAACTTAAATTCAACGGGGTAGCCGATTTTTCTAACCTCGCCGATTATTTTTTTAATTTTGTCCTGTTCCGCCGTTGCAAGATACTCCGAGTTTGTTCTGGGGTAGGTGACAAAGCCTTTTTCGTAAAGCCCCTGAACGATGGCGAGGCTTTTGTCCATCGGCATTTTATACTTTTTACCTAAAACGTTTTGAAGTTTTGTAAGCGAAAAAAGTTTCGGAGGGGACAGAGTGTCTTTTTTCACTTTTTTGCCCGTCACAACCGCAGGAAATTTGTTGTATTCGGAGCATAGCGTTTTTGCTTTTTCAAGCGAGTTTTTGTCAAATTTCTGCTTGCTTGTAAGCTCTGTTTTTTCGCCGTTAACGTCTGTTTTGGACGAAATTGCATAATAAATATCGGGCACAAAATTTTCTATCGCGGTGTCGCGGTCGTAAATCGCCTTTACAATCGGCACAATAACGCGTCCGACACGCAGAAGAGTGCCGGTTTTAAGCGTTGCATAGCGTGTTAAATTAACGCCGTAGAGCCAGTCGATATACGTTCGCGCAAAACCCTCGTTTGCAAGGTTGTTGTATTCGTCCTCGTCTTTCATTTCGTTTAATGCTGAAATAATCGTTTCATTCGTCTGGTCGGGAAGCCAAAGACGTTTAAAGTTTTTTCCGCTTATGTTCGCATTGCCGACGATAATTCTTACGATAATTTCGCCCTCTCTGTCCGAGTCGCCGGCATTTATAACAGTGTCAACGTCCTCGCGTTCGCAAAGACGTTTTATTGTTTCAAACTGATTTCGCACACCCGTGTCGACCTTTTTGTTTTGGTCTTTTTTTAGTTCAAACTTAAATTTTTCGGGAAAACACGGCAGATTTTGCATAGTCCAACCGCGCGTGCCCTCGGGCGCGGGATTGTACGTTTCAATGTCCGCAAGCGAAAAAAGATGTCCGAATGCCCAGGTTACGATATATCCGTTGCCCTCGTAATATCCGCCTTTTGTTTTCATATTG
This sequence comes from Qingrenia yutianensis, assembly GCF_014385105.1. Taxonomy (NCBI): domain Bacteria; kingdom Bacillati; phylum Bacillota; class Clostridia; order Eubacteriales; family Oscillospiraceae; genus Qingrenia; species Qingrenia yutianensis. The sequence goes on from NZ_JACRTE010000001.1 coordinate 202,200, forward strand.
GTAATCGCCGACACGATATTGCGTGCAAGCGACGGTTTTTCTGCAATAATAACTTTCATCTTTTATAAATTTCCTTATGTTTTAAAATAAACTGCTTCCGCCGATAAATTCGCGCACAAAGCACATACGCGGAACATAGCTGTCGTCCAGCGGTGAAAAATCGGACAAAAGAGAGTTTATGCTGTCGGTAAAGTTTTTGTATTTATCCGAAACCTGTCCGTCTGACATAAATTTTGCAGCGTGCTTTTTATATACGCAGAATTCATATAAAACCGACGAATTAAACACCACGTCTGCACTGTCGGTGAAAGGATATATGTTAACCTCCGCGGCTTTTTCAACGTCGTCCCACATTTGGAAAGTGAAGTTTGCATTACTGCTCCTGAAATAACAGTCGCGGATAAGACGGCGCAAAAGGCGCGTCGAACGCGGAGAAATTTTGCTTCCGTCGTTGCGTTTTAAACATGTCAGAGCGGTGCAGTATATTTTATAAAGATTTCCGCCGCCGACCCTTGACGTTACAACGTCATTGAGAGCGTGAAGTCCCTCAACGATAATAACCTCGTTGTCGGTAAGACGCATATTTTTTTTGCCGATAATCTGTCTGCGCGTGGCAAAGTCGAAAATCGGGAGCGCCGCCTCGCCGCCTGACAAAAGGGTTTTCATATTTTCTCCGAAAAGGTTATAGTCAAGACTGTCCGCATAGTCAAAGGTGAGATAGTCAAGTTCTTCAAGCGGAGTGTCCGATTTGTCATAGTAATAATCGTCGAGCGAAATAGTTTTTGAGTTTATGCCGAGCACCTTTAAATGGAGCATAAGACGGTGCGAAAACGATGTTTTTCCCGATGATGACGGGCCTGCAATCATAATGATTTTTTTACTGCCGATATTTTCTTTAATCGTTTCCGCGATGTTTGAAATGCAGTGTTCGTGCCATATTTCGCTCAAATTTATTATGTTGTTGATTTCACCCTGCGCAATCGCGCGGTTTATGTCATCGGCGCAAAGTATGCCGAGGCTTGAACACCAGTTTCTGTATTCTTCTAAACTTTTGTCTATTTTTGACATAATTTTCACCGCCTAAAATTTAAAAATTTTCCGTTTCAAAAAGGGTTTCTTTGCGTTTTATCATTTCGTCGGTGCGCTTTATATACTCCGACACTTCTTTAACATTAAATGCGCGCTCGATTTTGTTTCCGCACACAAGTTTCGTTGACGCACCTGCGCCGAGCGCAACGTTCGTCTGAACCTCCTGCATAATCGCAACGTTGTAAATACATTCGCAGTTTTTTTCGCAAAATCCGATATTTTCAAGATTGCCTGCCATATTTTTCTGACGGTACATATAATATGGATTTTTGTTATTTTTTATAAGCGTCTGCGAGGCAAAGTCAAGCATTTTTGCGGTTTCTTTTGCCGACGTGTTAAAATAATCGTATTTTTCGGCAAGATATGCACCTCGCTTTACGCACAGCGTATGCACCGTTACACTTTCGGGATTTAATGCGAGAATTTTTTCAACCGTTTTTTCAAAATCACAAAAATTTTCGCCGTAAAGTCCTGCTATAATATCGGTGTTTATATGTGAAAATCCCATTTCGCGCGCAAGATAAAATTTTTCTTCGGCATCAAGCGCAGTATGGCTTCTGCCGATGATTTCCAGCGTTTTGTCGTTGAATGTCTGCGGATTTATGCTTATTCGCCCGATATTCATATTTTTTAAAACTTTAAGCTTTTCTCTGTCGATTGTGTCGGGACGTCCTGCCTCAACGGTAAATTCGCGGATATTTGAAAGGTCAAATTCGCGGTACAGAGCATTTATGAGCTTTTCAAGCTGATACGCCGTAAGCGTTGTGGGCGTTCCTCCGCCGATATAAACACTGTCAACAGTTTTGCCGTAGTTTTTCAAAAGGCGCGCGCACTGCGAAATTTCATATTCAAGTTTTTCAAGATAAGGCTCGATAAGCTTTTTTGAATATGCAACCGACTGCGAAATAAACGAGCAGTAATGGCACCTTGTGGGGCAAAAGGGGATAGAAACATAAAGGCTGATGCTGTTTTTCGGTATGCCGTTTATAATTTTTCGCTCATTTTCCGCACACAGGAGCGCAAGATTTATTTTTCCGCCGTCAACAAGAAAATCATTTTCTAAAATTTTTGCGATTTTCTCATTTGTCAGCTTATTTTCCATCATTTCGCGCACTGTTTTTGTGGGACGTATTCCCGTTAAAATTCCCCACGGCGGTTTTTGCGAAAATGCCTTTTGCATAGCCTTAAAAAGGCAAAGTTTAAGCGTGTTTTTATCGTATTCCGATTTGTTTATATTATGGCAAAACGTGCCGTTTTCGGTTTTGTATTCCGCAAAATATCCGCCGTTTTCAAGAGATGCCAAAACGTCATAATCAGAACCTTTCACAAATTCGTATTTTTGCATAGGAACAAAAAGGCGGACAATATCGCGCACCGCATATGTTTCGTCGTTGCCGACAAGTTTAATTTTCATATTTTTATCTCACAAACATATTGTTTTCAATTTCATAGCCTATCGTGGTGGGGTCGCCGTGGCCGGGATAAACCCTAATATTTTCGTCCAGCACAAAAAGGCGCGTTTTTATTGATTTTATAATTTTTTCCTGATTTCCGCCGTAATGGTCGGTGCGTCCGACCGACATCAAAAACAGTGTATCGCCCGAGAAAAGGGTATCACCACAGAGTATGCACATGCTGCCTTTGTTATGACCGGGAGTGTGAATAAATTTAATTTCGTGCCCGTCAAGGTCTAATGTGTCGCCGTTTTTCACAATAATATCTGCCTTCGTTTTGGGCGAAACCGTGTGAAAATAAACGGCGAGGTTAAACGCGTCGTTGTTCAGCGTGTCTTTGTCGTCCGAATGAATAACGACGGGCGCTTTTGTAAATTCCGCAATTTCGTCAAGCGCCATAATATGGTCGATATGCGCGTGCGTGATGATGATGTATTTTACCGTAATGCCGAGCTGTTTAATTTTGCTTATTATTGTGTCACCGTCGGCGGCAGGGTCGATAAGCACGGCATTTTTTGTGTTTTCGTCGTAAAAGATATAGCAGTTTGTGTCAAGTGCGCCGAGAACAAGTCTTTCAGTTTTCATATATAACGCTTCCTTTCATATAAAATATCAGTTTGTGCTTCGTGTAACGTCTATTACGCCTTTGAGATTTTTAAGTTTTTTCGCAACTTTTTCCATTTGCTCGATATTTGCAATTTCAAGCGTGATTTCAAATATCGCAAGCGTGTCTTTCGTACGCGCGTTGATTGCTTTAAGCGGAATTTTTGTTTCGCTGATAGCATTCGCAACTTCGATGAAAATGCCCGGGCGGTCGTTCGCCTCAATTTTTAAGTTTGCGGTAAACGCGGTCTGATCGTGTTTCGACCATTCAACCTCTATAAGGCGTGCTTTTTCCTCTGCATTGCTGTATGCGTTTGCTATGTTGGGGCAGTCCTGACGGTGGATTGAAACACCGCGCCCGCGCGTGATGTAGCCGATAATTTTATCACCCGGAACAGGGTTGCAGCAACGGGAGTATCTTATAAGACAACTGTCAATTCCCGATACAATTACGCCGTCTTTCGCGTTTGAATTTTTCTCGGTGTTTGAAATTTTGGGCGGTTCGGTCAAAATTTCGGACGGAATAACGGGAATTTCTTTTTTCTCGGTCTGTTTTTTATGTTCTTCTTTAAGCTTTGAAACGGCCTTCATAGCAGGCAGACTGCCATAGCCGACCGCACTGTATAAGTCGTCGAGCGACGAAAAACCGTAGCGCTTAAACATACTCTGCAAATGCGCCTCGGTTAAAATTTCGGCGCTGTTTAAGCCCTGACGCTTAATTTCGCGGTCAATCATTTCTTTGCCGTGAACAATATTTTCCTCGCGTTTTTCCTTTTTGAACCATTGATTGATTTTGTTTTTCGCCTGACTGGTTTTAACGATTTTGAGCCAGTCACGGCTGGGACCGTGTATAGCGGTGGAGGTGATAATCTCCACAATATCACCGTTTTGAAGCTGATAGTCGAGCGGAACGATTTTGCCGTTCACGCGCGCGCCGTTCATTTTGTAGCCGATAGCGCTGTGAATGTTAAACGCAAAGTCAACGGGTGTTGCGCCGGCAGGAAAGCTTATAACGTCGCCTTTGGGCGTAAATACAAAAACCTGGTCGGTGAAAAGGTCAAATTTTAATGCGCGTAAAAATTCTTCTTCGTTGTCCGCGTCTTTCTGAAATTCCAGAAGCTGTCGTATCCACGAAAGCTTTTGTTCGCTCGACGCGTCGTTTTCGGCAATACCTTTGTATTTCCAGTGCGCCGCGATACCGTTTTCAGCGATTTCGTGCATTTCTTTCGTGCGGATTTGAATTTCAAACGGTGTGCCGTTGGGACCTATAACCGTTGTGTGAAGTGACTGATACATATTGGGCTTGGGCATTGCGATATAATCTTTAAATCTGCCCGGCATAGGCTTATAAAGTTCGTGCGCAAGACCGAGCGCGGTGTAGCAGTCGCTCACCGAGTTTGTGATAATTCTCACCGCGAACAAATCGTAAATCTGGTCGAGAGTTTTGTTCTGTGTAAACATTTTTCGGTATATCGAATAAAAATGCTTCGGTCTGCCGTCTATGGTGCAGTCAATGCCTATTTCCGAAAGGCTGGTTTTGAGCGTGCTTTTAATCTGTGCAATAAACTCCTCGCGCTCCTGGCGTTTCTGGTTAATTCCTTCAACAATTTCGTGATACGCAACGGGGTCGAGGTATTTAAGCGAATAATCCTCAAGTTCCCATTTTATTTTATACATACCGAGTCTGTGCGCAAGCGGTGCGTAAATGTTTAACGTTTCGCGTGCGGTGGCGCGCTGTTTTTCCTCGGGCATACTTATAAGGGTGGAAAGATTGTGCAGTCTGTCGGCAAATTTTATAATGATAACACGAATATCGTTCGCCATTGCAAGAAACATTTTGCGAAGATTTTCCATATGTCTTTCTTCAGACGACGTGATTTCGATTTTGTCAAGTTTTGTAACGCCGTCCACGAGCGCGGCGATGTTGTCGCCGAAAAGACTGCGTATGTCGTCGAGCGTGTATTCGGTATCTTCAACAACGTCGTGCAAAAGCGCGGCGCAAACCGATTCAACGTCAAATTTCAGCTTTGCAACTGTGATTGCAACGTGCAACGGGTGCATAATATAAGGATAACCCGAAATTCTTTTTTGATTTTTGTGCGCCTCATTTGCAAGGTTGAACGCCTTGTAAACAGGCTCTAAATCGGCGTTTGGAAAATTGGTTTTCACAACGTCTATAAGTTCATTTAAAACTTGCTGCATACATCTTTCCTCCTTATTCCGAATATGTGTTAAAATTTTGTGATTTTGCAAGGTCGGTTTTTGCATAAAAATTTTCGTCTTTTTCTACGCTGACCGTGTCGCCGTCAAGTGACAGTTTTATCATTTTAAGGTCATTCAAAACGGCGAGCATACGGTAAATTTTTAACTTTGAACAGTTTATACCATAATTTTTGCCCATTGCATACGATAATTTTTGAATATCGCTGTTTTTAAATTCGCTGTTTTTCAAAACAACATAAAGTGCGCGGAGTTCGTCTTTTGTGAAAAATATTTTCCGTGCACACCGTATATCGCGGACGATAAACTGTGCGCTTGTGCGGTTGTTGTATGTATTTATTCCGAGCGTTCCGCAAATATCGGCATTGTCGTTTTCGGCAAAACACATAATTTTGTCTTTCAACCCGAACGCCGGAACGGTTATTTCGTCCGCGCCGTCCGAAAATGTGACAAAAGAGTGGGGTTTATCCGCCATATTACGTATGTTTTTAATTTTTATGTTTTCTATGCAAAACGTTCCCTGCGGGTTTTTAATTCCGTACGGCTCGGCAATTTTTAAAGCAGACGCATTTTTTAAGCTGACGTCCGAAATTGATATTTTACTGTCGATTTTAACTTTCGGCGTCAAAATCTCGTCCGTCATAATTTTGTCTGCGTATTCGTTTATCATTTTGCCGAATTTTTCTATATTTTCTTCCTTGAGCGAAAGTCCTGCCGCAAGCGAATGACCGCCGAATTTATCTAAAATACTCTCGCAGTTTTTAAGCGCGTCAAAAAGGTCAAAACCCGAAATGCTCCGTCCCGACGCTTTTCCGTTTCCGTCATCGTCAACCGAAATAATGATTGACGGTTTGTAATATTTTTCGGTTATTTTGGACGATACAATGCCTATTACACCGTGATGCCAATTTTTTTCCGCAACCACGATAACGTTATTTTTGTTAAGTTCGTTCTGCGTAATAATTTCGTCGGCACGCTCGAAAATTTTCTGTTCCTCCGCTTTTCTGCGGATATTTTCGCTTTCGAGAGTTTTAGCAATTTCGTCCGCCTTTGATTTGTTGTCACACATAAAAAGTTCAACCGCCATATCTGCGCTTGCAAGACGTCCCGCGGCATTAAGCCGGGGTGCAATGCCGAAACTTACAGAAGTGCTTGTGATGTCGCAAGTGTCGATTTTTGCCTCGTTTAAAAGCGACAAAAGACCGATATTTTTTGTTTCTTTTAATTTTTCAAGCCCGTATTTTGCAATAAATCTGTTTTCTCCGCAAAGCTCCGCCAAATCTGCGATTGTGCCGATTGCGCAAAACGGAACGTAATAATCGAAAACTGTTCTGTTCATATCAGAAAGCGCGCACACAAGCTTGAACGCAACGCCTGCGCCGGCAAGATTTTTAAACGGATAATTTTCCGACGTTTTGGGATTTATAACTATTGTATCAACGGGAATTTTACCTTCTGCCGGCAAATGGTGGTCGGTAACGATAAGGTCTAATCCGATTTCTTTGCAGAGGCGCGCCTCCTCTTTTGCCGTTATGCCCAAATCGACGGTTATAACAAGGTCTGCGCCTTTCTGTTTAAGGTCAACAAGCGCACGTTCGTTAAGTCCGTATCCCTCCTCGGTACGCGATGGGATATAATACGAAGCAAGCGCGCCGATGCTTTTTAAATAGTGCATAAGAATGTATGTCGAGGTCACGCCGTCAACGTCATAGTCGCCGTAAACAATTATGGTTTTCATATTCTTTACCGCGTCTTTGATTTTTTCAACAGCCTCTTGCATACCCGTGAGCAAAAAAGGATTTAAAAACGACGAAAAATCATTTTCTATATATTGCCTGACACCGCCGTCACAGCGGTTTAAAATCAGCACCGAAACACACTCGGGAAGATTGAATTTCTGCGAAATTTCGTTTAATTTTTCCTCGTTTTGCTCCTCAAATATCCAGTTTTTTTCTTTAATATAGTCTTTCAGCATAAAATACCCGTTTCTTTTTATATTTATATATCTCTATATTATACAACTTTTCTGCGTACAGTTCAAGCTTTTTAAACATTTTTGCGCTTAAAAAATTAAAATTCGGCCCGATTTGTGATTATTTTGTTAAATTATGCAAAAAAGGCTTGTTATCGGCACACAAAAAGTTGTATAATAATTTTAATTGAGGTGAGGTTATGAGAAGAAGTGAAAAGGTGTTAAAAATCAAAGAAATTTTTGACAGAGTTTATGCGGACGCAAAATGTTCGCTCGACTATACCGAGCCGTATCAGCTTTTGATTGCGGTGGTTTTGTCGGCACAGTGTACCGACAAAAGAGTGAATATCGTTACACAAACCCTGTTTGATAAATATAAAACGTTAAAAGATTTTGCAGATGCCGATATCGACGAGCTTGCAGAGGCAGTTAAACCTTGCGGATTTTACAAGACCAAATCGCGCAATATAAAAGCGCTCGCACAGAAAATCATAGAGGAGTACGGCGGAAAAATTCCCGATACTATGGAGGAGCTTACCGCACTTCCGGGAGTCGGACGAAAAACCGCAAATCTTATTTTGGGCGATGTTTACGGCAAGCCGGCGCTTGTTATAGACACTCACGCAATACGGCTTACGGGAAGAATAGGTCTTACCAAAGAAACCGACCCTAAAAAGATTGAGTTTGATTTGAAAAAGTTTGTTCCCGACGATTATTCGATACATTTTTGCCATCAGCTTGTGTGGCACGGCAGAGCAATTTGCACGGCGCGGAGTCCCAAATGCGAAATATGCCCGATTGCAATGCTTTGCAGATATTACGAAAAAACTTACTTGAAAAAGGGTGACTGATATGGAAAAAGAAAGCAGAATACTTGTAGTTGACGACGACAAAAACATATGTGAGCTTATAAGGCTTTATTTGCAAAAAGAGGGTTATACCGTCGAAATTGCAAACGACGGTCTTGCAGCTTTGGAAAAGTTTTCGCAAAATCCGCCCGCCGCGGTGATTTTGGACATTATGCTTCCGAAAATCGACGGCATAGAGGTTTTAAAGCGTATGCGAAAGGCAGGAAATATCCCGGTTATTATGCTGACGGCTAAAGGCGAGGTTTTCGACAAAGTGCTGGGGCTGGAGCTCGGCGCGGACGATTATATGGTAAAGCCGTTTGAACCGAAAGAACTTGTGGCGCGTCTTAAAGCGGTTTTAAGACGGTTTGAGTCGGCGGAAAATCTCGACAAGGAAATTGTTTATCCCAACATACGCATAAATTTGAGCACATATGAACTTGTGCTCGGAGGAAAGAGCATTGATATTCCCCCGAAAGAACTCGAACTTTTGTATTTTCTCGCGTCGCACCCGAACAGAGTTTTCACCCGCGACCAGCTTCTTGACGAGGTGTGGGGATACGATTTCTTCGGCGACTCGCGCACCGTTGACGTACACGTTAAGCGTCTGCGCGAAAAGCTTGAGGGCTACGAAAGCTCGTGGCAGCTTAAAACTGTGTGGAGAGTAGGTTATAAATTTGAAGTGGCAAAGGCATAAAAGCACAAAACGGAAAAGTATTTCAAAAAGACTGCTTGTTGCAGGCTGTTTCACCGTTATTATAAGCTACGTTATAGCGGCGGTGTTTCTTTTCAGTATGCTTTTTTCGTCTACGAAAGAAAGCAATTTAAAGGCGATTGAGGTTAAAAAGAAACTTCTTTTGTCAAATGCCAACAGAATAAGCGAATATTCGCTCGACGTTTTCACCGCGCAGAGTTTTTCTCCCAATTTAAAAAGTTATCAGCGCACGCTCGAAATTATTTCGCAAAGTACCGACACGTCTATAATAGTTTTTGACAAAACGGGCAGAATTGTTACCGTGGCAGGGCTTGATTACGATTCATATATAGGAAACTATCTTAAGGGCGACTACATCGACGCGATACTTAAAAACGGTGAAACTGTGAGCAACGACGACGCAATCGACGCGTTTAAAGAACAGGAAAATATGCTGATTGTGGGACTTCCTGTGTCGAACACCGACATATACGGCGGTGTTCTTATAAGCACCACTGCCGACGTTTCGGGCGGAAAACTTCTGTTTGAATTTTTCAAACAGTTCAGTTGTTCGGTTGGAATTTCGCTTGTGCTTACGTTTGTTATCTTCTATATTATATCGCACAAAATCACCGACCCGATTAAACTTATCGACAACACCGTTACAGAGTTTTCAAAAGGCAAATTCGATTTGAGGGTTGAATGCGGAACAAACGACGAATTAAGCTCACTTTGCGAAAATATAAATAATATGGCGACAAGTATTGAAAATCTTGAAAAAATGCGCTCGTCGTTTGTATCGAACGTTTCGCACGAATTAAGAACGCCTATGACGTCTATAACCGGATTTGTCGAGGGAATACTCGACGGCACAATTCCGAAAGAAAAAGAGGACGAATATTTAAAAATCGTGCTTGCCGAGGCAAAGCGTCTGTCACGGCTTGTGAGTGACCTTTTGAGCATATCGCGCCTTGAAAGCGGAAGTTTTAAAATCGAAAAGAAAAATTTTGACATATGCGAACTGTTAAGACGTGAAATTATTAAATTTGAAACACAGATTGTCAAAAAGAATTTGAACGTTGAGCTTGAAATAGAACAGGACGAAATGTTTGTCTTTGCCGACAGTGACGCGATAATCCAGGTTGTGACAAATATTCTCGGCAATGCGATAAAATTTACCCCGCAGGACGGAAAAATAACGATAAAGGCATATTATGACGCCGACAGGGTGAAAGTTGAAATCGCTAACACGGGAGAGGGCATAAAAAAGGAAAAATTAAAATATATATGGGATAGGTTTTACAAAGCCGACGACTCGCGCAATCAAAATCCCGAGGGCACGGGACTCGGACTCTACATTGTTAAAAGCATTATTAACAAAAGCGACGAAAAAATTTATGCCGAAAGCGTTGAAAATGAATACACAAAGTTTACGTTCACACTCAAAAAAGCATAAAATATAATTTTTTCAATGTTTACATTTTATTCACAGTTTTTTAAAAAGTAGGGTGTATCATAATAAACATAAAGGGAGCCGAGAGGCTTTTAGGAATAACTTTTAAGGAGGAGTTCTTATGGACGAATATAAATGGAACAGCGACGATTACCAAAATGCGCCGGAGGTAACCGGCGAAAACAAAACGGCGGAAAACACGGAATGTTTCAGCACGCTTGTTACAACACCGAAAAAGAAAAAATCGAAAAAGAAAATTGCAATGCCTATTTTTATTTTCTCAATTATATTTACAATGATAATTTCTATGTCGGCATATGCACTTTTGGCACCGTCGGTATCACAGCTTGTGAAAGAATTTAAGTTGAGCACAAACAGCAATGTCGGTGACGCAGAGAAAAAGGTTCTTGAAAATATTTCATCGGCTAACCCGACAACGACGGTTTCAAACAAAACGAAGCTTGAAATCCCCGATATTGCCGAGAAGGTTGGCCCCGCGGTTGTAGGCGTTATAAATATGACAACGTATTCGGGATATTCCTATAACAATCCTTACGGATTTTTCTTCGGTGACGGTTCAAACCAACAGCAACAGGGACAGGAAGTAGAGCAGGGCTCGGGTTCGGGCATAATCATATCCGAGGACGGTTACATCATAACAAACAATCACGTTGTTCAAGGCGCATCATCGCTTAAGGTTATTCTTAATACCAGCGAAGAATTTACCGCAACTCTTAAAGGTTCCGATTCGAGAACAGACCTTGCGCTTTTGAAAATCGAAGGCAAAAAATTCCCGTATGCAACGCTCGGCGACTCAACAGCTTTGAGAGTAGGCGACCTTGCAGTTGCAATCGGAAATCCGCTCGGTCAGGAGCTTGCAGGCACAGTTACCGTCGGCTATATCAGCGCACTTAACAGAACTATGACGATAGATAATAAACAGCTTACGCTTATTCAGACAGATGCGGCAATCAATCCCGGCAACAGCGGCGGTGCGTTGGTTAACTGCTACGGTGAAGTAATCGGCATCAACACCGCAAAAGTTTCGTCCTCATCGCTTGAAGGTTTGGGGTTTGCAATTCCTACCGCAGAAGCTAAACCGATTATCGAAGACTTGATTGCAAACGGTTATGTAAAAGGCAGACCGGTTATCGGCATTGCCGGCAGAGCAATAAGCGCGTCCGACGCAAAACGTTACAACCTTGTTGAAGGTATCTACGTATATTCAATGACCGACAATTCGCCTGCACATATGGCAGGACTTAAAATCGGCGATATTATCACAGAGTGCAACGGTAAAGCAGTTAAGACGGTTGATGAGCTTAATGAAATTAAAAACAAATACAAACCGAACGACACTTTGAAATTAAAGGTTTGGAGAACAGGCGAAACGCTTGATGTAAACCTTATTTTGGGCGAAGAAGTGCCTAACTAAAAATAGCCCCCTCATTAGCCGCACCTCAATAAGAACGCATTGGTTTTGAAGCCGTCTTTTACATTCATACCGCGTCAAAAACCTGCCATATGCGTCAAGCATAACGGCAGGTTTTATTTCTTGTCTGAATTGTAAAATCCGATATTCAAAACTGCTCTGCACCTTAAAAACAAGATTTTTTGATGAATTTTAAGGCAAAAAAGTGAGTAATCCTGACGGATTGCGAGCTTTTTTAACGCAGAAAGACGCGAAAAATATGTTTTTAAGGCAATGTTGTCTTATTGAGGAACGGCTTTCATTGTTCTTTTTATAAATATGTAGGCAAGAGGCTGTATAGGGAAGATTTATCCTCCTTATGCAGTCTTTTGCTTTTTTGCTTTGTCTGTTTTTCACAAAATAAAACGGTCGAATTAAGCAAAGTTTTGTATAAAAAAGTAAAATCGCCTAATTATTTTAAAATTTCTTTTCAGAGTATTGACAAGTTAGGTTAGTTGTGGTAAACTAACCGTTGAGGTTAGAAGATACTAACCTATATTTTTAAACACTAAGTTAGTTTATGCTAATTGAAGGAGGTCAATTATGATGCCCTTAATTCTGGCAAATGTAGGCGAAGACAATATCATCAAAAAAGTCGGCGGCAATCCCGAGGTGAAGAAATATCTTGAAAATCTCGGCTTTGTAGTGGGCGGAAACGTCAAGGTTATAAGCGAGCTTGGCGGAAATGTAATTGTAAACATTAAAGAGGCACGAGTTGCTGTAAGCAAGGAAATGGCTCAAAAAATTATGGTTTGATTTTAATTTAAGGAGGATATTATAATGCGAACACTAAAAGATGTCAAAGTGGGGCAGGACGCAAAAGTTGTTAAGCTTCACGGCGAGGGCGCGGTAAAGCGCAGAATTATGGATATGGGCATTACAAAAGGCGTTGACGTACATATCCGCAAAGTTGCGCCGCTCGGCGATCCCGTTGAAATCACGGTGCGCGGTTATGAGCTTTCTATAAGAAAAGCAGATGCCGAAATGATTGAGGTTGAATAATTGGGATTTGAAAGTGAGGAATTGACAATGAATGTAAGAATTGCGCTTGCCGGTAACCCGAACTGCGGTAAAACCACGCTTTTCAATGCGCTGACCGGCTCTAATCAGTTCGTCGGAAACTGGCCCGGTGTAACTGTTGAAAAAAAGGAAGGAAAACTTAAAAAACACGACGGTGTTATAGTTACCGACCTTCCCGGTATTTATTCGCTTTCTCCGTACACACTCGAGGAAGTTGTTGCACGTAATTATCTTATCGGAGAACGTCCCGACGTTATTTTGAATATCGTTGACGGTACTAACCTTGAAAGAAACTTATACCTTACAACCCAGCTTACCGAGCTCGGTATTCCGGTTGTAATTGCTGTCAATATGATGGACGTTGTTGCGAAAAACGGCGATAAAATCAATGTTGCCGAACTTTCGCGCGAACTCGGCTGCAAGATTGTTGAAATTTCCGCTTTAAAAGGTACGGGAATTATGACTGCCGCCGAAGAGGCAATCAAAGCCGCGCAGAACAGCAAAACAGTGCCTATGCACACATTCTCGGGTGCGGTTGAACACGCCATTGCACACATCGAAGAAGAAGTTTTGCACAATATGCCCGAAGAACAGCAGAGATGGTATGCAATCAAAATTTTCGAGCGCGATACAAAGGCGATTGAAAGCCTCGGCGTAGACGAAGCATCGCTCGCACACATTGAAAACGACATTGTTGCGGCTGAAAAAGAGCTTGACGACGACGCGGAAAGTATCATCACAAACGAAAGATACGTATACATTGCAAATCTTATGAAAGCGTGCTATAAAAAGAAAAACGCAGGCAAGCTTTCAACTTCGGATAAAATTGATAAAATCGTTACCAGCCGCCTGCTCGGACTCCCGATTTTCGCGGTTATTATGTTCCTTGTTTACTACATTTCAATGGTAACAATCGGTTCATCTGCCACGGACTGGGCAAATGACGGATTGTTCGGCGACGGCTGGCATTTATTCGGTATAGGCTCGTCTGCATACGGCGACGTTGCTGATGAATACGGCGAAGCGGCACAGATTGTAAACGGCTACATTGAATTTGCCGGCGAAAAAGGCGTTGACACAGAAGAACTTACTGCGGCGCTTGATACAGAGTCGGAGGATTTCGACGCTGCCGCTGCAAAAACAGCACTTGACGGGTTTGTAAATTCGGAAGCAAAAGATTTGGGCGACGCAACATATACTGTTGTTGATGAAGAAACAATGGCTGACGAAGAAGTTACATCAAGCTATGATGACCTCAAAGACGCTGTTGAAACATATGAAAAATACGACTGCACAGAGCCTGACCCTGCTGATTACGGCGTATGGGTTCCCGGTGTTCCTGTGCTCGTTGAAAATGCACTTGACGCTGCAAACTGTGCGGATTGGCTTAAAGGTCTTATCCTCGACGGTATCGTTGCAGGTGTCGGCGCGGTTCTCGGATTTGTACCGCAGATGCTCGTACTGTTCCTCCTCCTTGCATTCCTTGAGGCTTGCGGTTATATGGCGCGTATCGCGTTCGTACTCGACAGAGTGTTCAGAAAATTCGGTCTTTCCGGTAAATCGTTCATTCCTATGCTTATAGGTACCGGCTGCGGTGTTCCTGGTATTATGGCATCAAGAACCATAGAAAACGACCGCGACAGAAAAATGACAATTATGACTACAACATTCATCCCCTGCGGTGCTAAAGTTCCGTTCATCTCGATGGTTGCAGGCGCAATTTTCGGCGGTTCGGCTATGATTGCAACTTCAGCATACTTCGTAGGCATGGCGGCAATTATCGTATCGGGTATTATGCTTAAGAAAACCAAAATGTTTGCCGGCGATCCCGCACCGTTCGTTATGGAGCTTCCGGCATACCATTTGCCTACACTTTTGAACGTTCTCCGTTCAATGTGGGAGCGCGGCTGGTCGTTCATTAAAAAAGCAGGTACAATCATTCTTCTTTCGACAATCTTCGTTTGGTTTACAACATATTTCGGATTTGCAGACGGTCATTTCGGTATGCTTTCGGAGGAACAGATTGATTCTAGTATACTTGCTGTTATAGGTAACGCTATTGCTTGGATATTTGCACCTCTCGGCTGGGGCAACTGGCAGGCGGCGGTTGCGTCAATCACAGGTCTTGTTGCAAAAGAAAACATCGTTGGTACGCTCGGTATCCTCTACGGCGGTTCGGGCAGTGTTTACGGCAACCTTGCACAGGCGTTTACACAAATCAGCGGATATTCGTTCCTCGTATTCAACCTTTTGTGCGCTCCTTGCTTCGCGGCAATCGGTGCTATCAAACGTGAGATGAACAACGCAAAATGGACTTGGTTCGCAATCGGTTATCAGTGCGTATTTGCTTATGTAGTTGCGCTTATGGTTAACCAGTTCGGTTTGCTCTTTACGGGAAGCATAAATGTAATCGGCACAATCGCGGCTCTCGCAGTGCTTGTATTCATTATCTATATGCTCTTCAAACCCTACAAAGAGTCTAACACACTCAAAACTAACGTAAAAATCTCCGCATAAATTTATAAATAATAAACACAAAAGTGCGCTCGTCGAAATGACGGGCGCATTTTTGTTATATTTTTATTTTTACGGCATATATATGTAAAAGAAAAAAATAAATAAATTTCTTGTCACTATTCCTGCCGACAGGAAAATTTTAACATTATACTATATATGCCGGCGCAGGACGGCGGAATGGAGTTATTTTATGGAAATTGAGAAAAAAACCATTAAACTGTGCGGCGGACTGTGCACGGCGTCTTTTAAGGCAGACGCCGACAGCGACATCATAGTTCCCGACACAAAACCCGATGTTTTGAAAATTATCGGCGCGGCGGCAACGCTCGTTATAAAAGAAAAATATGCCCAGAAAGGCAAGGTTACACTGTCGGGCGTTGTGTATTACCGCATAATTTACGAAGGCGAAAACGACACAATGGCGGCACGTTCCATAGAATATACCGCGCCGTTTTCGCATCAGCACGAAATTGCCTGCATTGACGATAATTCCGAGTTTTACGCGCTTCCCGTATCGTCGAGCGTTAAAACAACAGTGGTAAACAGCAGGAAGATAAGCGTACATTCCGTTTTTGACATAAAAGTATCTTCGGCATGTGCAGACGAAAAAACGCTTGTCACATCGCTCGACGACAGTATGCCGTCGCGGAGCAAAACCATAAAGTACACAAATAAGGTTATATCAAAAGAGGAAGATATTGAACTGTCCGAAATGATAGATTTTCCGAATAATGCCGCGGACATTTTGGCAGTCAATGCAACTGTAAACCGAAACGACATAAAGGTTGTTAACAACAAAATCGTCGTAAAAGGCGAGGCGGTTTTGAAAATTGTGTATATTACAACCGACAACGTTATAGATGAATTTAACTATAACAGCGAATTTTCAGACGTTCTTGACGTTTTGGGTATTCAGCCCGAAATGATGACAAATGTTGTTTTGGCAGTTAAGGAATGTAGTGCCAAGCTTGCTGAAAATATGGGAGGAGAAGCGGTTCCGCTCACAGTGAAAATCGTTGCGGCGGCATATATCGACGCATATGAAAGCGCGGAGGAAACGGGAATTTACGACGCGTACAGCCCCGAAATGAACATCGAAACAACCTACGAAGACATAGGCTATCTCACGCTCCTGGCAGATGAAACAAAGCAAAGCAATGTCAGCGATTTTCTGGAAACAAACGGCGCTGTCGAAAACATTTTTGATACGCGCGCAGTGTGCACCGTCCGCTCGCAAAACTACAACACGGAGGGCGATATAACAATCGAGGCGGTTGTCAGCGCGTCGGTCATTTATTCGGAGAACGGACGGCTTAACACCGTAAAAAAAGACATTCCCGTAACGTTTAAGTTTGATGCGCAAAAGGGGCTTGCCGATATTCAAATAGTGCCGTATCTGTCGGTCAGCGGAATAAGCTATGCGCAGAAAGGCGAACGTCAGATTGAGTTGAAAATTCCCGTTATGTGCGAGGTGCTGGTTTTTGCAAAATCCTCCGATAAGCTTTTAAGTGACGTCAGCACCGAAAATGCGGCGAAAATAGACAAAACAAACCAGCCGAGTCTTATAATTTATTTTGTTAAAGAAGGCGACACATTGTGGAATATTGCAAAAAAATACAACGTATTGGTCGAGGACATTGCAAGAATTAACGGAATTGAAAATGAAAACGTCATTATGCCCGGCGATAAGCTGATTATCCCGAAAAAACGATAAAATTTAAACCCGAAGTGAAAACTTCGGGTTTTTTGCATATTTAAAACAGATTTTACGCATATCTGGTGTTTGACGAGCAGTCTTTTATAACCGTGTTTATCGCGTTGCTGCCGAGAAAATTCGTTTTTGAAAACGTTTTTCCGAAATCCTTTGTTGAACAGCTGTAACAGCTGTAACGTTCTTTCCAAGCGACGACAATACTTCCCGACGACGTATACATATATGGCACGACAACCGAGTCTGTGCCGAAGCCAATCGTCTTTTTTTCACCGCTTTTTACCGAGTAGAACACAATGGAATAATGCGTTTTGCTCCTTGTGACATATGCAATATAAACCTCGGCATTAAAACCGCAAATTCCGCAGAAAGCCTCGGTTTCTTCGTCGATATTAAGCGGTTTATGCGAATATTCACCGCTGAAAACGTTGTAAATGCGGTACATAAACCGCCCTGTTTCGTTTTTGTATAAAATATGTATATTTCCCTTGCCGTCGGCAAAAGCCGAGTATTTTCCGTTTTCCGCATAATCGAGAACGTTCGGCTTTTTTGTGCTTTGCAGGTCAATTTTATGATGAATAAGCAAATATCTCTCGCCGTGCTTTAATGAGTAAAACAAATTGACATTTCCGTTTATGTCAAAAAGCTTTATATCCGAAAATTTACAGCCGGCATTTTTGCTTTTCAAAAGGTTGAAATTAAGCCACTTATTCTCGCTGAAAAGAAGATAAAACAAATTTCCGCCCTCGTCCTGAAGCGCAATGTGGATTTTGCCCAGCTCGTTTTGATAAACGTCAAACTCACTGCCGGAATGGGGGAAAATCACTTCTTTTTCACCGCCGTCCGACTGCATGCAAAGGTTTTTCTCACCGTCTAGGAAAACCGCTTTTTCACTTCCCGTAATACCTTTCAATATGATTTTGCGCATAAAAACACTCCTTTTAATATCCATATTACATAATATTAAAAGGAGCGCTGTTTTATGAGTTAAGCCCAGCCCATATTTTTAAGAAATGTTTTGCAAAGCGATGTCCACTCGGCAACGTCGGGATTTTCGGGCGCAAGTCCGAGTCCGTGTCTGCCGTCGCGGAAGATGTGCAGTTCAAACGGAATGTTGTATTTTGCCATTTCGTTTGCAAACAAAATTGAGTTTTGAACGGGAACAGCATTGTCGTTTGCGGTGTGCCACAAAAATGCGGGTGCGGTGTCGGCGGTGACGCGCGTTTCGAGCGAAAGTTTTTTCTTCAATTCCTCGTTGTCTTCACCGCAGAGCGCGTTAAAACTGCCTTTGTGCGCATATTCTCCGCTTGTTATAACGGGGTAACACAAAATTGCAAAATTAACTTTTGACGATACTTTGTCTATTTCGTCGTTTACGTTGTATTCCGACGCCTCGTTCTCGGGCGAGGTGAGGGTCATTCCGGCAAGATGTCCGCCGGCGCTGAAACCGCAAATGCCGATTTTATCTTTGTCAATGCCGAATTTTTCCGCATTGTAACGAACGTATCTTACCGCACGTTTTGCGTCGATAAGTTCGCACGGATACTGATACGGCGCAACACGGTAGTCGAGCACAAACGCTGTAAGTCCGCAGCCGTTAAGATATTCCGCAATAGGATTACCCTCGTGCTGTGCCTTTATGTGGTATCCGCCGCCGGGGCATACAATAACCGCCGCTTTTGCACCTTCTTTTATGTACGGCGTAATGCTCGGCAGACACACGGGATTTTCTTTGTTTATAAGAGGTATTTCGTTTTCATTCCACAAATAATACATACTTAATTTTCACCCCGCAAAATAGGTTTTTGTTCATTATATACCCAATTTTTTGAAGTGTCAAGGCACATTTTTGCACTTATATCGACAATTTTTGCAAATTATTTGAAAAAACTATTGACATATTAAATCTATAAGAATATAATAATCACTGTTGAAGTTTAGAAACGCTAAACAAAATATTTAATAAAAAGAACTTTTAAAGAGGTCTTATGTTATGGAAATCGGCAGTAAACTGAAGCGGTTGAGAATAAAAAACAACCTCACGCAGGAGGAGCTTGCAGACAGGTGCGAACTGTCAAAGGGGTTTATATCGCAGATTGAGCGCGATTTGGCGTCGCCGTCAATTTCAACGTTGTTTGATATTCTCCAGTGTATGGGAACCGACTTAAAGGAATTTTTCAACGACGAAACCGACGAGGAAATTGTTTTCCGCGAGGAGGATATTTTTGTCAAAGAAAACAAAGACGACAAAAACATTATAAACTGGCTTGTGCCCAATTCGCAGAAAAACATAATGGAGCCTATAATCATTGAGCTTTTGCCGAACGGCACATCATATGTGGATACACCGCACGAGGGCGAAGAATTCGGTTATGTTCTGTCGGGAAATATTTCGGTTTTTGTCGGCAGTAAGGAATACAAAGCAAAGAAAAACGAGTGTTTTTATTACAAGGCTAATCAGCCTCATTTTATAAAAAACCGCGGAAAAAGCAAAGCGACGGTACTGTGGGTATGCACACCGCCTAATTTTTAAAATTGGAGTGATTTAAATGAGCGAGCATTTGATTGAATTAAAGGGTATTACAAAAAAATTTGACACCACCGACGCTCTTAACGACATAAATTTATACATAGACCGAAATGAATTTTTAACGCTTCTCGGTCCGTCGGGATGCGGAAAATCAACTCTTTTGAGAATTATTGCGGGGTTTGAAGACCCAACCGGCGGAACCGTTACGTTTGAGGGCAGCGACCTTTTGTGTATTCCGCCTCATAAGCGCAAAATCAACACGGTTTTTCAGAAATACGCGCTTTTTTCTCATATGAACGTTTACGAAAATATTGCGTTCGGTTTGAAAATCAAAAAAGTGAGCAAGGATAAAATCACAGAAAAGGTGAAAAAGGTTTTAAAGCTTGTAAATCTTTCGGGATTTGAAAACAGAAGCATCGATTCGTTAAGCGGAGGTCAGCAGCAGAGAATTGCCATTGCGCGTGCGATTGTAAACGAGCCGTCGGTACTTTTGCTCGACGAACCGCTCGCGGCGCTCGACTTAAAATTGAGAAAAGATATGCAGCTTGAGCTTAAAAATATGCAGCGCGAACTTGGAATTACCTTCATATACGTAACACACGACCAGGAGGAGGCGCTCTCGATGTCTGACACGGTTGTGGTTATGAAAGAGGGAACAATTCAGCAAATCGGCACTCCGACCGATATTTACAACGAGCCGAAAAATGCTTATGTTGCCGACTTTATCGGCGAAAGCAATATTATTTCGGGCGTAATGAAAAAAGACTGTCTTGTAAACTTTTGCGGTGAGGATTTCGAGTGCGTTGACAAAGGTTTTGACGAAAACGAACCGGTTGACGTTGTAATCCGTCCCGAAGATTTTTACATTGTGGACGGCAAAAACGCGAAAATTACCGGTACCGTTGAGTCGGTGACTTTTAAGGGCGTTCACTATGAAATCATTATTGAGGGCGACGGCGTAAAATGGATGGTTCACGACACCGCGTTTTTCCCCGTGGGTCAAGAGGTCGGACTTATCATAAAGCCGTTTGACATACATATTATGAAAAAGAGCGAGGGGGCAGTGCAATGAAAAAAACGGCTGCCGCATATCCTTACATTCTGTGGGCGATAGTTTTCACGGTCATTCCGCTCATTTTGGTTGCTTATTACGGTTTTACCGTTGTTGACGAGGGCGGAAAGGCGACATTTTCAATGCAGAATTTTGTCACGTTTTTTCAAAACGAACAGCTTTTGAAAGCGTTTTGGCGCTCCATTTATATGGCGGTTATCGCAACGGTGATATGCCTTGTTTTGGGTTATCCCGTGGCGTATATACTTGCAATGTCAAAATCAAAGCATACGGGATTTTTAATGCTTTTGCTTATAATTCCTATGTGGATGAATTTGCTTCTGCGAACATACGCGTGGGTTATGATTTTGGACAACACGGGACTTATAAATTCGTTTTTAAACAAATTCGGCATAAAAAGCTTTGAATTTATGTATCACAACGCATCAATCGTTTTCGGTATGGTTTACAATTTTCTGCCGTTTATGATTTTGCCGATACATTCGGTACTTGTAAAAACCGACCGTTCGGTAATAGAGGCGGCGGCGGATCTCGGTGCGGACAACAAAAAAGTTTTCTGCAAAATAATCTTTCCGTTAAGTATGCCGGGCGTGTTTTCGGGTATAACTATGGTGTTTATGCCTGCCGTTACCACTTTTGCGATTTCCGACATTTTGAGCGGACGTAAAATTCAGCTTATGGGCAACGTTATAGAAAGCCAGTTTCTGCGCAACTACAACTGGCATTACGGCTCGGCAATTTCGCTGATTCTGATAGTAATTATACTGTTTTCGGTTATTTTCTCGTCAAAATACGAAAAAGAAAACAAGGGGGGCGGACTTCTGTGAAAAAAATCGCAAAAAACATATATTTATTTTTGATTTTCCTTTTTATGTACGCACCCATCGCGGTTATGATGATTTATTCTTTCAACGATTCGCGTTCGCGCACAACGCAGTGGAAAGGATTTACATTAAAATGGTATTTTAAACTTTTTGAAGACTCACAGATTTTAAAAGCATTGCAGACAACCCTTATAGTCGCGCTTGTTTCGGCGGTGATTGCCACGGTTATCGGAACGCTTGCGGCTATCGGCATAAGCAGAATGGGCAAAAAACTAAAAAGCGCGGTTATGGGCGTAACGTATCTGCCCGTGCTCAATCCCGACATTGTAACGGGTATTTCGCTTATGATTTTGTTCGTTTTTCTGCGCATAAAGCTCGGCAAATATTCGCTTCTTCTGTCGCACATTGCTTTTAACATTCCGTACGTTATAATTTCGGTTTTGCCGAAATTTACCCAGCTTAACAAAAGCGTCTATGAGGTTGCGTTAGACCTCGGCGCAACACCGCAGTATGCGTACAGAAAAGTTGTTCTGCCCGAAATTATGCCGGGCATTATAACAGGATTTTTACTGTCGGTGACTCTTTCGGTGGACGACTTTGTAATAAGCTTTTTCACCGCCGGAACGGGCGCGACAAACCTTTCGATTTACATATATTCGGCAATAAGCAAAAAATACAACCCGTCGATAAATGCGCTTTCGACCATTATGTTCGTTGTGATTTTTACACTTTTGCTGGTGATAAATTCACGAAATAACAAAGACGACAAAAAAATTAAAGGAGATATTGCACAATGAAAAAAATTATCGCGTTAATTCTTATGCTTGCAGTTGTTATCGGCTGTTTTTCGGGTTGTTCCGGAAAGAGCAAAACGACTATTCGCGTTTACAACTGGGGTGAATTTATTGATATGGACCTTCTCGATAAATTCGAGAAAGAAACCGGTATAAAAGTACTTTACGACGTTTACACCGACAACGAAAGCCTTTATGCAAAAATTAAAAATTCGGGCGAGGACGCATATGACATAATCGTGCCGTCCGACTATATGATTAAAAAAATGATTTCGGAGGATATGCTTGCAAAGCTTGATTTTAACAATATCCCCAACTATAAAAATTTGAACGAATCATATCTTAAACCGTCCTACGACCCGACGGGCGAATATTCCGTTCCGTATTTCTACGGTATGGTGGGAATTTTGTATAACAAAAACAAAGTTGACGGCAAAATCACACGTATGAAAGATTTGTTTGACGAAAAATATGCGCGCGAGGTTTGTATGCTTTATTCAATGCGCGACACAATCGGTATGACGCTTAAAATGCTCGGTTATTCAATGAACGACACCGACCCTGCGCACATAAACGAAGCAAAGGATTTGCTTATAAAACAGAAACCGAACGTGCTCGCGTACGGCACAGACGAGCTTGTGCCGAAAGTAACCGACGGCACAGCGGCTATGGCAATGGTTTATTCGGGTGACGGTGTTGTTGCGGCGAGCGAGGACCCCGATAATGTTGAATTTGTTATCCCCGAGGACGGCACAAATATTGCGATGGATTCTATGGTAATTCTTAAAACGTCAAAAAACAAAGAGGCGGCAGAGAAATTTATCAACTTTATGCTTGATGCCGACAATGCCGCACAGAATGCCGAAACAACAGGATATTCCACACCGAACAAAGCGGCGTGGGAGCTTTTGGACGACGAAACAAAAAACGACGAGCGCAGATACCCCTCCGATGCTATGACAGCAAAGAGTGAAGAATTTACCTCCGACAATTCATTTTATGTTGCCGCGTGGGACGAAATTCTTGCACAGTAATTTGCTTGATATTACGCTTTAATACCTAAAAATTACACAAAAAAATATTTTTTTCAAAAAACTATTGAAAATTGTTCGGTAATGGTGTATAATTATATAACGTACTAACAGAGCATTTCTATATAAGTCAATTTAAAGTCTTTTTGGGAGCAGGAGGAAATAAGTTATGTATAGCAAAGAAGTAGTGGTTCAAAATCAGGTTGGATTACACGCGCGGCCGGCTACATTCTTCATTCAGAGAGCTAATGAATTTAAAGCAGGTATTTGGATTGTTAATGACGAAAGAAAGGTAAATGCCAAAAGCTTGCTGGGCGTTTTGTCGCTCGGTATAACAAGAGGCACAAAAATTACTATCGTTGCTGACGGCAGTGATCAGGAGGAAGCAGTAGACAGTTTGGTTGACCTTATTTCTTCAAATTTTATAGATGCCCAATAGATAAATAACGTTCTTTGATACATAAACCTCACATTATTTTTAATGTGAGGTTGTTTTATATAACTTACCAATTACGGAGGTATTATGGAAAACAAACCGTCACTTGAATATAAAATTAAAAGTCTGCCCGACAAAAGCGGTGTTTATATTATGAAAAATGCCGAAGGTGAGGTTATATACGTCGGCAAAGCAAAGGTTTTGAAAAACCGTGTGCGCCAGTATTTTCGCGGAAACAACCATACTCCCAAGGTTGCGGCAATGGTTTCAAACGTTGCGGATTTTGAATATATAATCACCGATTCCGAACCTGAAGCGCTGGTGCTTGAGTGCAACCTCATAAAGCAGTATATGCCGAAATACAACATTCTTTTAAAAGACGACAAAACTTATCCGTTTGCACGCGTTTCCGTAAACGAACATTTTCCCAAAATCACTATGGTGCGCAGTGTTAAAAAAGACGGCGCGAGATATTTCGGTCCGTATTCAAGCGGTATGCTCTTGCGCGAACTTATCGAATTTTTAAAGGAAGTTTACAAAATCCGAGGCTGTAACAAGGTTTTTCCGCGCGATTTTAACAAGGGCAGAATGTGTCTTTATTATCACATCGGCAAGTGTGACGGAATTTGCGGAGGAAATGCAGACGAGGAAGAATACAACAAAAAAATAAACGAAATATGCGCTTTTTTGAGCGGAAAAACCGCACATCTCGAACGTGAAATGGAAGAAAAAATGTATGATGCATCCGAAAAACTTGATTTTGAAAAAGCGGCATTTTACCGTGACAAATTAAACGCGGTGCGCCTTATAACGCAAAAGCAGAAAGCAACCTCAACAGGGGGCGGAAACAGCGATATTCTGGCGGTTTCAACCCTCAACGGTATGTCGTGCGTTCAGGTGTTTTTTATGCGCAACGGCAAAATTATCGGGCGCGAAAATTATTTTATTGACAACGGCGAAAATGCGTCCGACAGTGAGATTTTGAACAGTTTTGCGGCGCAGTATTACGCACAGTCGACGTTTATTCCCGACGAACTTATTTTGCAGTATGAACTTGCCGATATTGACGCAATTTCGCAGATGTTATGCGAAAAACGCGGTAAAAAGGTTGAAATTAAAGTGCCGAAAATCGGTGACAGCTTAAAGCTTGTCAACCTTGTAAAAGCGAACGCAATGAAGGAACTTCAAAACCGTGAACTTAAAATTCTGCGCGATATAAAATTCAAAAACAATGCGCTTGCGTCGCTTAAAACCGCACTTTCGCTCTCTGATATTCCGCACAGAATTGAGGCGTTTGATATATCGGGATTTGCAGGAAGCCACAACGTTGCGGCAATGGTTGTTTTTGTTGACGCAAAGCCGTCAAAAAAAGATTACAGGCTGTATAAAATCAAAACCGTTGTAGACAAAAACGATGATTACGCATCTATGCGCGAGGCGGTTTACAGACGCTATTCAAAGGCGGAAAATTTGCCAGATTTGATTTTTGCCGACGGCGGAGCGGGGCACGTTCACGCGGTGAAAGAGGTGCTTGATGAACTCGGGTTAAACATTCCCGTGTTCGGCATTTTTAAAGACGACAAGCACAACACACATTCTGTTATGAGCGAAAACGGCGAGATTAAAATGGATAAGACGGGTGAGGCATTTATGCTCCTTGTGAACATTCAGGACGAAATGCACCGCCGTGCGATAACGTATTACCGTTCGTTAAGTCAGAAATCGACGGTAAAATCAGAACTTGACAACATTTCGGGAGTGGGGGAAAGGCGCAGAAAAGACCTTATGCTCCATTTTAAGAGCATCAAAAAAATTAAAAATGCAACTGTAAAAGAACTTTGCGAGGTTAAGTCGATAGACAAAAAAACTGCTCAAAATATTAAAAATTATTTTGAGCAGAAAGATGTATAAAATTTTAAAGCGATATGACACGGCACCGCTTTTGGACGCTTAAAACAAGTCCGATTGCAATAAGGTTTGTAACAAGCGACGAACCGGCATATGAGAAAAACGGAAGCGGAATACCCGTTACCGGCATAAGACCGATACACATTCCGATGTTTTCAAAAATGTGAGCCATAAACATAAACGCAACACCGACGCAAATGTAGCGTCCGAATTTGTCTTTCGACGAATTTGATACGTAAATGCATCGCACAACGAGCGTAAATAAAAGCGCGATTACGGCAATACAGCCGATAAGTCCGAGTTCTTCGCCGATTACCGCGAATATAAAGTCAGTGTGCTTTGCCGGCACAAATCCGAGCTGTGTCTGCGTGCCTTTAAAAAGACCTTTTCCGAAAATTCTGCCCGAGCCTATGGCAATTTTCGACTGGACAACATGATAACCGTCGCCCAAAGGGTCGCTTTCAGGATTGAAAAACACTATAATTCGGCTTTTCTGATAGTTTTTGAGAAAAAATTTCCACACTATCGGAACTGCCGCACCGATAAGGATAAGCGCCGAGAAAATGTATTTGTACGATATGCCGGCGACAAAAATCATTCCGGCGAAAATGCACAGAAACACCATTGTCGTGCCGAGGTCAGGCTGGAGCATAATAAGTCCGACCAGCGGAACAAGGTGCAGAATGAGCGCAAACAAATTACGTTTTGTGTTTACGTTTTTCACCATTGAAAGGTGCTTTGCAAACGTGATTATAAAGCCGATTTTCACGATTTCCGACGGCTGAATGCCAATCGAACCGAAACGAATCCAGCTTTTTGCTCCGCTTTCTTCTTTACCCGTTCCGAAAATGAGCGTCGCGCCGAGAAGAAGCAGGCAGACAATATAGATATATTTTGCGTACTGACCGTATTTGCTGTAATCAATCGCGGAAACAGCAAGCATTGCGCAAAAGCCGATCGCGAACGCCCCCGACTGCACAATAATGTATTTTTGACTGTTATCCAGCGATTTCACCGCACTTGAAATTATAACCAAACCGAATGCACAGCAAACCACGGTTATCAATATTAAAAAATAGTCAAGTTTAAAAAAATCTGTCTTTTGTTTCATAATTATCTCCAAAATTTTTGCTGATAATTAGATTATATCACAATTATAAAATTTTACAAGAAATTTTTGTTGATTATACTTAAAAAATGTTATAAAATATATAAGGAGAAAAAATGTTCGGTTATGTAAATGTTTATAAAAACGAGTTAAAAATCAAGGATTTTAACGTCTACCGTGCGTATTACTGCGGTCTTTGCAAGGCGCTCGGCGAGAAATTCGGCGCACTTTCGCGTCTTGGTTTGAGTTACGATTTTACATTCCTTGCAATTTTTCTTGATTCGTTAAATGATAAAAAAGTGAATTTTTCAAGCGAAGGGTGTGCAAAGCATATCGGCAAAAAACACCTCGTTGTAAAGGATAATCCGTCGGTTGACTATGCCGCGGATATGAGCGTTGTGTTAAATTACTTTAAAATTTTGGATGATATAAAAGACGATTTTTTCACAAAATCATATTTTTTATATTTGCCTTATAAATGTGCGATGAGAAAAATTTCGGACATAGACGGTGATATAATAAACGAAATAAAACTTCAGCTTGATACGCTTTCGCGTCTGGAAAAAGAAAAGTGCGCCGAGCCTGACATTGCGTCCGACGCGTTTGCAAAAATTATGCGCGCAATTTTTTCGGTGAAAAACGGTCTTGAAGATTTTGGCTATAATCTCGGAAAATTTATATATTTAATCGACGCGCTGGACGATTTGGAAAAAGATAAAAATAAAAAATCCTACAATCCGTATATTGAAAAATTTGACGGTGACATTGCAAAAACCGTAAATTTCGCGGAATTTGTGCTTACCTACACGCTGTCACGGCTTGCAGATGAGTTTGAAAAACAGAAAATTTACAAAAACAAAGAAATACTCAAAAATATTATCTATCTCGGCCTGCGTGCGAAGTTAGATACGATTTTGAAAAAATACAGATGTGACAAAGGAGAAAACAATGAAAAATCCTTATGAGGTTTTGGGCGTGAAAGAGGGAGCGAGCGACGAGGAAATCAAAAAAGCGTACCGCGAGCTTGTGAAAAAATATCACCCCGACAAATATGTGAACAATCCGCTTGCCGACCTTGCGGCGGAAAAAATGAAAGAAATTAACGACGCTTACGACGCGCTGACAAAAGGCGGAAACAACAGCGGATATTCGTCGGGAAATACGGAAAATTACACAAATTTCAACGCTGTCCGTACGGCGATAAATGCGGGAAATCTTGCCGACGCGGAAAGACTTTTGAACCAAATGTCCGACCGCGGTGCGCAGTGGCACTATCTTTACGGCGTCATTTGCTTAAGGCGCGGTTTTTACGATATGGCGCGCAGTCATTTTGACCGTGCCTGTTCGCTCGACCCGTCCAACGCAGAGTATCAAAATGCGCGCAACAGTATGAATAACGGATTTAACACCTACCGAAATATGGGCAATGCGAACGGCTATCCGGCAGGCGGCTGCTCAACGTGCGATATGTGCCAGGGACTTTTGTGCGCCGACTGTTGCTGTGAGTGTATGGGAGGAGATTTAATTCCGTGCTGTTAGGAGTAATTTTATAATGAAAACAAGAGATGTTTCGCTCGGCGCGGTTATGTGCGCCGTTATTGTGATTATGCTTTTAATCGCGTCATATCTTAACACAATGCGTCTTTCCGCACTATTTTTGTCGTCGCTTTTAATGTGCATTATCGTGAGCTTTTCGGGAGTTAAAACAATGCTCATATGCTACGGCGCGTCGGCAATTCTCGTGTGGCTTTTTGTGCCTGACAAGAGCGTTTGCACTGCGTATACCGTGTTTTTCGGAAACTACGGCGCGGTAAAATTCGGCATTGAAAAACTTAAAAATTTGAAAAAAGAATGGGTTGTAAAAATCATCTGCGCGTGCGTATACGGTATAATTCTGTATTTCTTGATGTATCTCATAACGGGCACTGCAATACTTAAAATAAACTTTGCTCTTTATTTATCGGCAGTGATTTTTGCTTTTGTAATCGGCGATATTGCATTAAGCCTTTTAATCGGCTCGTTTGTTTCAAAAATACCGTTTCGGAAGTGATAAAAATGGCATTAAATTTTATATACGGCGTTTCGGGCAGCGGAAAAACGCAGTATGTTTTTGAAAATATAATAAAAAACGAAAAACGGCGCGTTTTGGTTGTTGTGCCGGAGCAGTTTACGCACGAAACCGAGCGCAGAATTTTGAAAGAATACGGTTCAATCAGCAAATTCGGCATTGACGTTTTGTCGTTTGAACGAATAGGCGCGCGCGTTTTTGCGGACAGCGGAATGAGGCGAACCGAGCATTTAACAACCGTCGGCAAGGGCGTTATAGTGTCAAAAATTTTGAATGACACTGAGCTTTCGTATTATAAAAACTCTGTGCAAAACTCGGGATTTACACGGCTTTGTGCAGATACTTTGTCGGAATTTAAAAAATACGGCATTTCGCCCGAACAGTTGAAATCTGCCTCCGACAAAGAGCAAAACGGCATTTTAAAGGCAAAAACCGAGGATTTTTACCGTCTTTTCCGCGCATACAAAGATACGCTCGGCGAAAAATACACCGATTCGGACGATATTTTGGAAATAACGCTTTCCGCACTTGAAAAATCCGATTTTTTCAAAAACACGGTGGTTGTTTTCGATGAATTTTCAAGCTTTATCCCTGCGGAAATAAATATAATCAAAAAAATTGCAGATGATGCCGAAGAGGTTTACATAACTCTTTGCACAAACACGCTTGTTTGTGACGAAATGACAAAAACTTCGCTTTTTGCGCCGACCGTCATAACCGCGGACAAGCTTATCCGTGCGTGCGTTGACGGCAAAATCACAGTCGGCAAAAAGATATATTTAAAAGAACAAAAAAAGCACAAAAACACAAAAATGCTGTCGGTTTTAAATGATGCGCTTTGCGAGAATAAATTCAACTGCGGTAGTATTATAAATGATGAAATAAAGCTGTTTTACGACCAAAATCCGCATTGCGAGGTTGAAAACACCGCGAAAGAAATTTTGCATCTTACGCGCGATTTTGGTTACCGATATAACGAAATCGGCATTATCTGCGCAAATTTACCAGAATATTCGGCACTTGTAAAAAATATTTTTTCGGAGTACAATCTGCCGTGCTTTATCGACGAAAAGAAAGACGCATTGTCGCATCGAATTATGCTTTTTGTGCTGGGCGCGCTTGATATTTACATTGAAAATTACAGTTATGAATCGGTATTTTCGTTTTTGCGCATGGGATTTGGAAATTTGACCGACTATGAAATTGACGTGCTTGAAAATTACGTTCTTGCACAAAATGTCAAAAAAAATGCGTGGCTCAACGGCGAAAAATGGGAACATACGCTGAAAATACACAAAAATAAAAAGCCGTCAAGCGAAAAATTTATTGCCGACGTAAATTCTGCGCGCGAAAAATTTATCGGAACGATAAAACCGTTCCACGACAGCATAAAGGGAAGAAAAAAGGCGGAATATGTTGTCCGCGCGCTTTATTCATATCTTGAAAACTGCGGATTTTTCGGCGCGGTGAAGGAAAAAATCGAGAATTTTGAAAAAGAGAATGACACGAAAAACGCAAAAGAATATCTCGCGGCGGCGACGTCGCTTGTAAATGCAATGGACGAAATCGTTCTTCATCTCGGCGGAAAAACCGTGAATGTGCGCGAATTTAAAAACATTTTATACTCCGCGTTTTCTATGCAGAAACAGGGTTACGTTCCGTACAGCGCCGACGCAATAGTTGTCGGAAATGCCGACAGGACGGTGTCGCAGGGTATTAAAGCGCTGTTTATAATCGGTGCGGTTGACGGAAGTTTTCCGACACCGAAAAACAAAAACGGTATTTTTGCCGACAATGAGCGCGATATGCTCGCAAAAAACGGCGTTGAGCTTTCGGAAACAGGCAAGACAAAGGCATTTTACAATAAATTTTTGCTCTATAACTGCGTTTGCGCCCCCGAAAAACTTCTTTATATTTCGTTCCCCGTGTGCGACAGCGCGTCAAAAGCACTTCGTCCCGCGTTTGTTTTTTCGACGCTTAAAAAAATTTTCCCAAATATAGAAATTACAACGCGTGACTGCAAAGACGAGTCTGAAACCGACAAAATCACGCTTGCCGAGCCGGCCGCGGAATACTTTATAGAAGCGGTAAAATCGGGAAAAGAACCGCTTTTGTGGAGCGCATATTACGCTTATCTTATTGAAAACAATCCCGAAAGGGCAGAGAGAATAAAATCGTTTTTCAGCTATACACCGACCGAGGTTAAAATTTCAAAAATGCTTATTGAAAGAATTTTCGGCGATGAAATTTTTTCGTCGGTGTCAAAACTTCAAACCTACCGCAGCTGCGAATTTATGTATTTTTTAAAGTATGTTTTAAAGCTTGAAGAACGTGAAATTTTCTCGCTTAACGCGGCAGATGTCGGAACGTTTGTGCATATGGTTTTTGAAAACATCTGCAAAAATATCGAGGCGGACAAAACCGATTTTGCCGCGGCAGATGATGAATACATAAAAGAAAAAATCGCTTATTATATCAACAGCGAGATTGCAAAAATTAAAACCGAAACGCCGGATAGCGAAAACAGGAGTATTTTTATTATAAAACGCCTTGCCGACGCGGTTTTCTCGTGTTTTGATATTTTAAAATTCCACATAATAAATTCGAGTTTTATTCCGCTCGGATATGAAATTGCGTTCGGAAAAGACGGCGCGGCAAGCTTTGACATTGAAACCGAAAACGGCAAAAAGGTGCATCTTATGGGAATAATCGACCGCGCGGACAAGTTTGAAACCGACAGCGGTACGTTTGTGCGGATTATAGACTACAAAACCGGCAGCAAAACCTTCAGCCTTTCAAATATGTTTTACGGGCTGGATATTCAGCTTATGGTTTATCTTTCGGCGCTCACAGAACCGCGCGCAGATTACAAAAAAGCAGGCGCGCTTTATTTTAAATTTGACGACTACATTTACAAAGCGAAAACGCGCGGTGAAATGGATAAATCGTATGAAAAGATGAAAAGCGCGCTCAAACTCAAAGGGCTTATTTTGGACGATAAAAAAGTTATTTCGGCATACGATCCCACTGCGGTATCGCGCGCAAAGTTTGCCGATGGCGAAAAATTCAGCCTTTTGTCAAACCACATAAAAAACGGAATAAAGAGCCTTTGCGAAAGACTTTTTGACGGCGATTTTTCTATAATGCCGATTCATTCGCAAAGCGGTACACCGTGCGCGTACTGCGAATACAGCGCAATTTGCAAGCGTGACACAGCAAGCGGTACGTCAGAAGAAATCAAGACACTGAAGGACGAAGAAGTATGGGAGAAACTGGAGGCGGACAAAAATGTGGACTAACGACCAGCAAAATGCAATCGACGCGCCTGTGTCGAATTTACTTGTAACCGCCGCGGCAGGCTCGGGAAAAACAGCGGTTATGGCAGAGCGCATTGTAAAGCGTATTTTAAGCGGTGACGGCGTTGATGTTGACAAACTTCTTGTTGTGACATTCACCAACGCGGCGGCATCCGAGATTAAAGAACGAATACACCTGAAAATTTTGGAACAGCTCGATAAAAACGGAAATTCCGCACTTTTAAACCGACAGCTTGCTCTTATTGATAACGCGTCAATTTGCACAATTCACAGCTTTTGCCTCAAACTTATAAAAGAAAATTTTAACGCGCTCGGGATTGACCCGGACGTAAAAACAGGCGATACAAATCAGGTTGCACGGCTTCTTGATACGGCGGTTGACAACGTTTTCGGCAGTTATTACGATGAAAACGACGAAAATTTTCTTCATCTTATAAAGCTTTATTCACCCAAGACGGACAAAAGGTTTGCCGAGATTATAAAAATGATTTATAATTTTTCGCGCACTATGCCGTCACCGGAAAAGTGGCGTAAATCACTTTGCGAAACGTATGCGGACAAAAAAACAGAAGAACACAAGAAAATTTTGTTTGAAAAATGCAAAATTGCGCTCAATCATTCGGTAAAGCTTTACGAGAAAATATTTGCTGTATTCAGAAATCACGATGTAACAAGCGCGCTGATTGATTTTGTTTCAGCCGAAAAAGAATTTTACGTCAATCTGATTAGCAGGCTCGGCAACTGGCAAAATGCGTTTGAATACGTGCAAAACACCTCATTTCCGCGCCTTTCACCGAAAATTTCAAAAGAAAATGACAAAACGGTTATGGAGGAGATAAACGCCCTGCGCACCGAGGCAAAGGAAGCGCGGAAGATGTGTGCCCTGGTTTTCGACTGCGGTGAGGACGAAATTTTTTCCGATTTTGAAAAATACACTCCGTATGTTCAAAAGCTTATCGAAATTGTTGACAAAACCGATGCGGAATTTGTGCGTTTGAAACGCGAAAAAAACATTATAGATTTTTCGGACTACGAGCATTTGACGCTTAAAATTCTCAAAAATGACGACGGCACGCGTTCAAAGCTCGCAGAGGAAATTTCAAAAAATTACGCTGAAATTTACGTTGACGAGTATCAGGACTGCAACGAAATTCAGGACGAAATTTTTTCACTTGTGTCAAACGGGAAAAATGTTTTTATGGTGGGTGATGTAAAACAGAGCATATATAAATTCCGCGATGCCGCGCCGATGATTTTCAAAAACAAAATTGACACTTTTTCGCCGTTTGACAAGGACAATTATAACGAAAACGTCAAAATAAAATTAAGTAAAAATTTCAGAAGCCGAAAAACCGTTCTGGACGGCGTTAACGTGCTTTTTTCAAAGATTATGTCAGATGACGTCGGCGAAATGAACTATACAAAAGACGATTTTCTTTATGAAAACGAGAACGAATTTTACGGCGATGATTTATATAAAAAAATTACGGTAAACGTTATTGAGTACGAAAAAAATTATGTTTCGGAGGACGACGAAGAAACCGCCGAGGCGGACAAATGCACCATGGAGGCGAATTTCACCGCAGGCGAAATCGAAAGACTTGTAAATGACGAAAACGCAGTTGTTTACGACAAAAGCATCGGCAAAAAAAGACGCATCACATACCGCGATATTGTGGTTTTAATGCGTGCAAAAGGCGACGGCGCGGTGTTTGAAAATGCCTTTTCGGCGCGCGGAATACCGTGTTTTTCCGAGAGCGGAGGCGAATATTACGAAACGAGCGAAATAAAAACGCTTTTATGCCTTGCAAAAGTGTCGTTAAATCCGCTTGACGATATTGAAATCACGGCAGTTATGCGTTCTGGAATTTACAAATTCAACGACGAAGAACTTCTCACAATCAGGCTTTGCCTTAAAGATACGTATTTTTACGACGCAATGGTGAAGTATGCAAAATTAAATTCCAATAAGCTTGCCGAAAAAATTTCAAACTTTTTGGGTGAGCTCAATAGATTTTCCGAGGCGGCAAAACATATGCCGTCGGACGAGTTTTTTCGCTTGCTCGTGCGCAAAACCGACTATTTAAGCTATGTCGGAACACTCAAAAACGCCGGGCAGAAAAAGGCAAATATCCGCGCGCTTTTCTACAAAGCCGAATGTTTTGAAAAGACAGCGTACAAAGGAATTTTCAATTTTTTGCGCTTTGTTGACGATATAACGCTAAAAAAATCCGACGGCGATGCACCGAAAATTGTCAGCGAAAACGATAATGTTGTGCGGATAATGACAATTCACAAAAGCAAAGGTCTGGAATTCGGGGCGGTATTTTTGTGCCAGTGTGCAAAAAAAATCAATTTCCGCGACACGAGCGGTGCAATTCTCTTGCACAAAAGCCTCGGACTGGGCCTTAATTTTGTCGATTACGAAAAGAGATTTTCATATCCCGCAATTACAAAAAAGGCCATTGCCGAGAAAATGACGCTTGAAACCTTGTCGGAGGAGGAGCGTATTTTGTACGTTGCCTTAACGCGCGCAAAAGAAAAGCTTTACATAAGCGCGTGCACCGACAATGCGCAAAAGAAAATTGAAAATTTCAATGAAATTTTAAAGCTTTACAACGATACAAATAATGTTCCGATTGTGCTTACAAAAGGCGCAAAATGCTATCTTGACTGGATTATTCCGTCGCTTATCAGACATTTTGACGAAAACGGCGATATTTTTGAATTAAACATAATTCCGTCACACACGGTAGAAATTCTCGATAATGCCGAAACAACGGCGGAAACCGATTTTTTCGGCAAGTTTGAAAATGTACCGAACGAGTTTTCCGATTTTGTTGAAAAAAGGCTTTCGTACGAATACGCATACAAATCAGCACAGGAATTTCCGTCATTGCTCACGGTTACAGAATTAAAGCGCTTGCTATCCGAAAACGACGACGGATACAATATATATGAAGAAAATATTTTGCCGTCGCCCGAATTTTTGGAAGAAGAAAAAATTTCAGCGGCGCATAAAGGTACGCTTATGCACTTTGCAATGCAGAAAATCGATTTTTCGGACGCAGACAGCGCCGGCGCGGTGGAGTGCCAAATTTCAAAGCTTTGCAGTGACGGACTTTTGACCTCCGCTGAGGCAGAATGTATCGACTGTGAAAAAATCGTTCGTTTTGCAAATTCCGAAATAGGGGAGCAAATCAAAAATTCTGCCGTGTGCGAGAGGGAGTTTTCGTTTAAAATTCCCGTTAAGTTGAGTGAAATTTTTGACACCGGCGCACAGGACGTTATAATCGTTCAAGGTGCGATTGACCTGTTTTTCGAGGAAAGCGACGGCTCGGTTGTGCTGATTGACTATAAAACCGACCGTGTGAAAAATGCAGAAAAGATACGTGAAAAATACGAAATTCAGCTCAAATTCTATAAAACCGCGCTTGAAACAATTTTAAAAAAGCGTGTTTCCAAAACGATGATTTATTTGTTTGATACAGGCGAATTTATATAAACTATAAGGAGAATTTTATGAAAATAAGATATAAATTTTCAAGCGGACGAAGCGTTATCCGAGGTAACAGAACTCTTTTCTTTGCGCTTTTTATGGCAATTCTTTTGGTTTTGTCGTTTGTTTTGAGTTACTCTCTGGTTTCGTCGTCACAGAAGAAAGAAAACGCGAAAATTACCGAGCTTACCGCCGAAGTTGAACGCCTAAATGCCGAAATAGAACAGAAAAACGCGGAAATTGCCGACCTTAAAGCAAAGCTTAAATGATTTTCACGCTACAACATATTGTGCAAATTTATAAATAATGCACAAAAAAGCACAAATAATATGACATATTTGGATAAATTTGTTTGAAATGTGACAAACAAGTGAAAAAAACTTGAAAAACGTCGGAATTTGTTATAAAATAGTCGTGTAGTTTTATTTTTTATAAATTTTCAGGAGGAAATTATGGAAAAGTTATTCAAACTTAAGGAAAACGGCACGACCGTTAAGCGCGAAATTATCGCCGGTATTACCACATTCTTGGCAATGGCGTACATTCTCGCGGTTAACCCGAGTTATCTCGGAAATATCGAGGGCGCAACTCCTGCGGCTATTTTCTCGGCAACTGCCATTTCCGCAGCTATTGCTACACTTTGTATGGCGTTTTTCGCAAACTATCCGGTAGCGCTTGCTTCGGGTATGGGTCTTAACGCTTTTTTTGCGTTCACCGTTTGCGGTGCTATGGGTTACAGCTATCAGGTTGCTTTGACTGCTGTATTTATCGAAGGTATAATCTTTATGATACTTTCGCTCTTTAAATTCAGAGAAGCGCTTGTTAACAAAATCCCCGAAAACCTCAAATTCGGTATCACAGCAGGTATCGGTCTTTTCATCACTATAATTGCGATGATTAACGCAGGTATCGTTGTAAACAACGACGCAACATTGGTAGGACTCGGAAATCTTGCATCTCCGCAGGTTGTTTTGGCAATCGTTGGTCTTATCATTATCGGCGTTCTTCACCACTTCAAGGTTACGGGCGACATTCTTATCGGTATTATCGCAACTTGGGTTTTGGGCATAATTTCAGAGCTTTGCGGCTGGTACGTTGTAAACCCCGAAGCAGGCATATATTCGCTTATTCCGTCGTTTACATCTGCAAGCTTTGCGGCACCTGTTTTCTGCAATTTCGATTTCGGATTTATCGGAAAACACTTCTTGGAATTTGCTGTTGTAACTTTCACATTCCTTTATACAGATATTTTTGACACAGTCGGCACACTTATCGGTGTTGCAGAAAAAGCAGATCTCCTTGACAAAGACGGCAGACTTCCCAAAGCGGGCGGTGCTCTCATGGCAGACGCGGTCGGCACAGTTGTCGGCGCTTGCCTCGGTACATCTACCGTAACAAGCTACGTTGAATCGAGCGCAGGTGTTTCGGCAGGCGGAAGAACAGGTCTTACATCGGTTGTAACGGCAATTTTGTTCCTTCTCTCGCTTGTTTTGTCACCGATATTCCTTGCAATTCCTTCGTTTGCAACTGCTCCGGCTATGATTTTCGTAGGTCTTTTGATGCTCACATCAATCAAAAACGTTTCGTTTGACGGTGATGTTGCGGACACAATCGGTGCATTTTTGGCAATCGTTGTAATGCCGTTTACATATTCAATCGCAACCGGTATTATGTTCGGTCTTATCTCGTGGGTTGTTCTTAAAATCCTCACGGGCAAAGCAAAAGATATTTCCGCAGTTATGTGGATTTCTGTTGCATTGTTTGTACTTTATATCATTACGCTCGTTGCTTAATTACACATTTTACCTGTTAAAAACGAAAGGGTTGACTTTAAATGAATTCCTACTATGAGCTTAATATAGCAGGTATAAAAAGAAATTTACCGCTTTGTAAGGTTAACGATAAATTGTATATCGCCGCATTTGTAATGTTCGGCGATGTTGAGCTTACAAAGGTTTGTGCCGAGGAGCTTTTGAAAATTGCTCCCGAGCACGATATTATGATTACGGCTGAATCAAAGGGTATTCCGCTTCTTTACGAAATGGCGCGCCAGTCGGGTGTTAATAATTATCTTCTTGCAAGAAAAGGTCCCAAACTTTATATGCAGGACATTATCACTGTTGACGTTGACTCGATTACCACCGAGAAAAAGCAGATTTTGTGCATAAGCGGTGCTGATGCCGAGTCTATGCGCGGAAAACGTGTACTTATCGTGGACGATGTTATCAGTACGGGCGAATCGCTTGCGGCTTTGTCAAAGCTTGTTGAAACGGCGGGCGGAAATATTGTCGGCAAAATGGCAGTCCTCGCAGAGGGCGACGCTATTGAAAGACACGATATAACCTGTCTTGCGCCGTTGCCTCTCTTTGATGAAAACGGTAACGCTTTATAAGATTTTAAACTGCGTATGCGAATTAAGCATACGCAGTTTTTTTGTAAACTATATGGTAATTTTTGTATAATTCCTTTATATAAAGTCAAAAATATATTTATAAAATCAAAAGGTGACGGCATATGAAACTTTCTTATTTTTTATGTATCATTGCAAATGTAGTTTTAATAGTTCTCGGGCAGGTTTTGTTTAAACTCGGCGTCGGCAAAGAGGGAATGACCTTTTCCGTAAGCGGAATTTTCCGCCTGTTTACCAACGGATATATAATTTTCGGGCTTTTTACTTACGTTTTTTCAACGTTGATTTGGTTTTATGTTCTCGACAACGTAAACTTAAGCAAGGCATATCCCGCGCAAAGCTTGTGTTATGTTCTTATGGCTGTGGTGTCGGCAATGTTTTTCAAAGAAAAAGTCGGCATAAAAAGCATAATCGGGCTGGTGCTCATAATTTCGGGCGTTATTTTTTCGGTAAACGGATAGAAAATCTGCATATATACAATATATTTTGCATAAAATAGACTTTTTTACACTTTTTATTCAAAAAAGCTTGACAAGCACTGCATAAAGTATTATAATCTTTACTGTTAAAAAGAACAAGGAAAACTTGAAAAGAGGTAATTTTTTATGAAGAAAATTCTAAGCACGGTTATGGCGCTTTGTCTTTGCGCCGCAATGTTTACCGCTTGCGGAAACAAAAAGGTAACGCTTAAAATTCTTGACACGGAATATGCGTCGGAAGATTACGCTATCTGCATTGCGAAGGAAAACACTGAGCTTTTGGATAAAGTCAATGCCGCTCTCGACGAATTGACAGCTGACGGCACTGCTAAAAAAATTGTTGACAAATACATCTCGGGCACTACAAACGACCTTGTTTTCCAGGCAAATGCAGACGGCAAGGATGAATTACATATGGCTACAAACGCGCAGTTCCCTCCGTATGAATACTACGAAGGTGAAAAAATTGTCGGTATCGACGCTGAAATGGCTGCCGCAATCGCGGACAAGCTTGATATGAAACTCGTTATCGACGATATGGACTTTGACGCAATCATCACTTCTGTTCAGCAGGGTAAATCCGATATGGGTATGGCAGGTATGACAGTTACGGAGGACAGACTTAAAAACATCAACTTCTCGAAATCGTATGCAACCGGTATTCAGTCTGTTATCGTTCCCGAAGGCAGCAAAATCACTTCTGTTGACGACCTTTCGGCTGACGGCGCAAAATATCTTATCGGTACACAGAAAGGCACAACGGGCGACACCTATGCAGAGGATGATTTCGGTGCTGAACGAGTTATGAAATATGCATCGGGCAACGAGGCTATTCAGGCGCTTGTTACCGGCAAAGTTGACTGCGTTATCATCGACAACGAGCCTGCAAAGGCATATGTTGAAGCAAACAACAAATAATCAAAAAATTTAAACATAGGGGCAGATAAAGCCCCAACTCGGTAAGAAAGCATTGCCCTGTTAAACATCTTTTTTGCGAATTTCTGCGTTAAAAAAGGCTCGAAATCCGACAGGATTACTCGCTTTTTTGCCTTGAACTTCATCAAAAAATTTTGTTTTCAGGGTGCAAAGCAGTTTTGAAAATTGTAGTTTAATCTTTAGACAAGAAAAAAAGACAACGTAATACTGACGTATACGGTGTCTTTTTGACGAAGTATAAACTTAAAATACGGATTTCAAAACCAATGTTTCCTTATCGGGTTGGGGCTAATGTCTGCCCCGGTTTTTGCTTTTACAAAAATAAAACTTTACGGCGGTGACTTTGGAAAAATGGATTGGGTTAAAAAAATAGGCTGGCTAAACGATTTAAAAGCCGACTTTATATTGAATTTTGTCAGCGACAACAGATGGAAATTCATAACAAGCGGTCTTAAAAACACGCTTATCATCACATTTTTGGCGGTTTTAATCGGCGTTGCGCTTGGTATGATTGTGGCGGTTGTACGTTCAAGCTACGACAAAAACTATGCCGATATGCACAAAGGTTTGAACGAATTTCTGCTTAAAATCGCAAATGCAATATGCAAAATTTATCTTACAGTTATAAGAGGAACACCTGTTGTCGTTCAGCTTATGATTATGTATTACATAATTTTTGCAACCTCGCGAAACAGTCTTATGGTTGCGGTTATAGCGTTCGGCATAAACTCGGGCGCATATGTTGCGGAGATTGTGCGTTCGGGAATTATGTCTATCGACCAGGGACAGCTTGAAGCAGGCAGAAGCCTCGGCTTCGACTACAAACGCACTATGTGGTATATCATCATTCCGCAGGCGTTTAAAAACATTCTCCCTGCACTTGCAAACGAATTTATCGTTTTGCTGAAAGAAACGTCGGTTGCAGGTTATGTTACAATCCGTGACCTCACAATGGGCGGTAATATCATACGCGCGGCGACGTATTCGGCATTTATGCCCCTTATCGCGGTTGCGGTTATTTACCTTGTGCTTGTAATGTTCTTTACGAAGATTGTGAGCATACTCGAAAGGAGCTTGAGAAAGAGTGAACGATAATTACCTTATTGAAACAAAAAACTTGTGCAAGCATTATCTCGACGGCTCCGTTGTTGCGCTCGATAACGTTTCGACCGGCATAAAATCGGGTGAGGTTGTTGTTATAATAGGCCCGTCGGGCAGCGGAAAATCAACCTTTCTCCGCTCGTTAAATCTTCTTGAAGTGCCGACCTCCGGCTCGGTTATTTTCGAGGGAAAAGAAATTACAGACCCCAAAACAGATATAAACGTTCACCGCAGAAAAATGGGGATGGTTTTTCAGCAGTTTAACCTTTTTCCGCATATGAACGTTTTGGATAATCTCACTCTCGGCCCGATTAAACTTTTGAAAAAATCGAAATCAGAGGCAGAGAAAAATGCGCTTGAGCTTTTGGACAGAGTAGGCTTAAAGGATAGGGCGGATGCTTATCCGTCACAGCTTTCGGGCGGTCAGAAACAGAGGGTTGCCATTGTGCGCGCACTTTGTATGAACCCCGATGTTATGCTTTTTGACGAGCCTACAAGCGCACTCGACCCCGAAATGGTCGGAGAAGTGCTGGACGTTATGAAATCGCTCGCGGAAGGCGGTATGACAATGGTTGTTGTAACGCACGAAATGCGTTTTGCGCGCGAGGTTGGAAAACGTGTGATATTTATGGCGGACGGCGCGATAGTGGAGGAGGGCACACCATCCGAGATTTTCGACAATCCGAAAAACGAAAGAACAAAAGCCTTTTTGGAAAAAGTGCTTTAGATTTTATATGTATTAAAAAAGATACGGCATATTAAAATGCCGTATCTTTTTGTTTTAAGAATTTACTTTATAACAACGACTTCTTTAACTTCGTCTTTGTAAACTCTTACAAAAACTCTCTCGGGATCAAGCTCATCATATTTCTGAATGTCGCCGGAATCACCGATACTTACGTTTTTGTTGTTTGTTTTGGTATTTACATAGTAAATATCCGCATCGCCGATTGCAAAGTTCATAACTTCGCCGCCGTTAACCTGGAGGTTGAACGAATTCGAGAATTTCTTTGTAACTTTACCGTAGTAGGTCTGCAAATCGTCCGAAATTTTGTTTTCAGCCTCGGTTGCTTTGCTTGACACATCAAACAGTACCGTTATCTTTTCAATTTCGCCCTTAACGTTTGTCTTGTACTGGATAATATCACCCTGTGCAAGGCTTACTGTTTCACCGCCGGATTTTTTAACAAGAATGCCTGTTTCGCTTGTCGAAACTGTTACGGTTTTTCCATTCTGAACCGCATAAAGCTTTTCAATATCAACACCGTCTTCGTTCTGTGTTTTTGTTATTTTATCAACAACCGCGATAGAGGAGGACTCATCAGCGTCGCCGGTAGAGCTTGTTACAACAAGCACGCCTGCGCTCAAATCTTCGCTCAAATCGTATACAACAACGTCGTATTTATCGTCATTGATAAAGAATTTTTTATCTCTTATCGAATAATCTTCCGTATCGGTTTTGCCGTTCGGAATATCGAATACAACCGTATCGTCGGTTACTGTTACGCTCGAAGAAGAGGTTACAAGCTTACCGGACGCACTTTTGTAAACCGCTTCGGAAAGCGACATATTCTTGGAGAAGTTATCCTCGTCGATTTTTCCGTTTAAATCCTTAGCAGTAGTGATTTTAGACACCGCACCGTCTGAGTTTAATTCGTAAGTGATAAGCTGGGGGTTTTTGCCGATTGTTGCAAGCGCGTCTTTTGCAAGAACGCTGGACGAATTGTTAACTTTAACTTTTGCAGCAGATTTCAAAAGGAGCGATTTGCCGTCTTTTGTGAAAAGTTCAAGCTCCAAGACTTTGTTTATACCGCTTGCCATTTCAATACTGTTAAGGTAAGCGTAGTTGGAGCTTATTCTGCTGTCAGCGTCAACTGCGGCGATTTTACCCTGAACGTCGAGGTAGAAAGTTCCTTCGTCGTTAAGGCTGATTGTGTTGGGGTAGTTTGCCGCAACCTTGTAGCCCTTGCCGTCGATATAAACCTTTTCGTTATCCTTTTCGGTTACTGTACCCGAAACTTTTTCGCTCGACACTTCAATGTGAATAAACGAATTGTCCTTACTTTGTGTTACCGTTAAAACGTCCCATTCCTTGAGGTCTTTTATACCGATAAACTCACTGCCTTTTTCGATTGTGAAAGAGATATTTGTATCATCGGGATCAAGCACAAGTGTTTTTTTACCGTATTTGTCAACGATTTTATGGGTGCTTGTGAGCGCCTCATCAACGACATAATTAACCGTTTCGTTGATAAAAACTATATCGTATTCACCGTTTGTATCACTGTCCAAAAGTGTGAGTGTGCCGGATTCGATTTTTTTGAAATCTTCAAACGTGCCTGCTTTGCCGTTATACATAACTTTAGCGTCAGATGCAACGGTAGCTTTTTTCGCATTTTTGTCAGTGTCTTTGTTTACCCAGTATCTAACGGCTTTGGACGACTCTTCGTTTATAATTTCTTCGATGTCGTCAGCGTCGATTTTAACCGACTCGTTTTTGCCCTCAACGGGGATTGCAACAAGAAGGTTTTTCTCGTTTGTCTTGCCGTCTTTTTCAACGTATGCGTCAACGTTGAATCCTAAAATTTCTCTTACATCGGCATTTGCAATGTTATAGATTTTGTCGCCGATCTGAATTTGCGTATCTTTAAGATTGCTGTCGCCGTTTATTGCAGACGAACCTACTGCTTTAACCTGGTCGGTTATTTTTTCAACGTCAAGATAGTTGTAGAGAAGAGTTTTGTCTACAACTTCATATTTAACGTCGCTGCCGTAGCCAACCTGCTCCATAAGCTTAATTGTAAGACCGTTGAATACAAGTCTTGCAACTTTGCCTCTTGTGATACCTTCGTCACCGCTGCCCGGAACGTTCTTTGTAAGACCGATATTGGACGCAGTTACAAGGTAACCTGTGGGGTAACCCCCCTTGGACTCTGCCATTTTTTCATAGCCGAGCGCTCTTATCATAATTGTAACCATTTCAGCGTAGGAAATAGTGTCGTCGGGACGGAAAGTTCCCACATCGTCACCGATTACCATACCCTGGTCGGTTGCAACGTTGATATATCCGTTTGCCCAGTGATTTGAAACCACGTCGGGATATTTTGTTGCGCCGTTTGTAACTTCCGCAACTTCCTGAAGTCCGAGTGCCGAGATTGCAACTCTTGCACCCTCTGAACGGATAATTGTATCATCAGGTCTGAATGTACCGGTATCTTTATCGCCAACCATAATGTCTAAAACTCCCAATACCTGAGCGGCCTCCTCGTATTCTGTTCCTGCGACGTCACTCGGAATTGCAGCAAAAGCGGTGCTCATTACAGAAGCTGCCATCACAAATGCAACGGCTGTTGAGATGAGTCTTTTGAAGTTGAACATTAAATACTTCCTCCTTATATTTTCGGCAGATGCGCCGTGTGTCTTTTTGGCTGAACCAAAACTTCAATCTTTCCGCTTATAAGATATGTCTTGCCTCAACCTATGGCTATATAATATCGTATATGCGAAAATATATCAACCCTCAATATGTGGGTATAAAAACAGTATTTGGTATAGCAAAAAATCAATTTTCAAATTTAAAATTTTGATTGAAATTAACATAAATTCGTTGTATAATATATAGGAAATCATTTTTGAAAGGATATTATTATGTCAAGTGTATGGGGACATTTTAAAACGATAACATATCATAAATATCTTGTGGCGGTGCACGCGTCAAAGTGCGGAATTTTGTTTCAGGGACTAGTGCACGATATGTCCAAGTATTCGCCGACAGAGTTTATTGCAGGCGCAAAGTATTATAAAGGAACAAAGAGTCCGAAC
Source organism: Qingrenia yutianensis (assembly GCF_014385105.1). Classification (NCBI taxonomy): domain Bacteria; kingdom Bacillati; phylum Bacillota; class Clostridia; order Eubacteriales; family Oscillospiraceae; genus Qingrenia; species Qingrenia yutianensis. The sequence continues at coordinate 246,587 of NZ_JACRTE010000001.1, forward strand.
GAGGCGGAAAGGGCGGATAAGGGGTACTCCCTTGCCTGGATGCATCACAAAGGCAGAAACAGGCACCATTTTGAATACTGGTCGGACTACAATCCGAAAACAAAGGAAATCTCCGCGGTTAAAATGCCGGTGAAATACGTTGTCGAAATGCTTTGCGACCGTGTTGCCGCAAGCAAGGTTTATCAGGGGGACAACTACACAAATTCACACCCGCTGGAATACTTTTTAAACGGCAAGGCGCGCCGTAAAATTCACCCCGAAACGAGTGACCTTATAGAAAAACTTCTTCGTATGCTTGCAGAATACGGCGAAAAAGAAACTTTTGCTTATGCAAAAAAACTGATACGTGAAAATAAACGCGAAAAATATTGAATTTTATATAAAATTACTATTTAAAAATTTAAAATTATGTGATATAATTATAATGTTATTAACTTTTTAACGTAGAAAGGAAGTAAGGAAGGAAAATGATTTGGAACCCAAAAATCGAATGTGAGGGCAGGGGCGAAATTAAAGACCTGCAGCTTAAAAGACTGAAAGAAACGGTGGAGCGGATTTACAGCAATGTACCGTATTACAAAAAGAAGCTCGACGAGGCAGGGGTTACCCCCGACAGCATTAAGTCGCTTGACGATTTAAAAAGAATACCGTTCACCACAAAAGACGATTTGCGCGAAAACTATCCGTTCGGGCTTTTTGCGTCGCCGATGAAAGATATTGTGCGTATTCACGCGTCATCGGGCACAACGGGAAAACCGACGGTTGTGGGATATACGAAAAACGATCTCGACACTTGGTCGGAGGCTATTGCACGTCTTGCGTGCGCGGCAGGCGCAACGGAGGACGATATTGCACAGATTTCGTTCGGCTACGGCCTTTTTACCGGCGGTTTCGGCTTGCATTACGGACTTGAAAAAGTCGGTCTTGCAATTATCCCGGCATCAACAGGAAACACCGAAAAGCAGATTATGCTTATGAAAGATTTCGGCACAACGCTTTTGGTAAGCACGCCGTCCTATGCGCTTTATATGTCTGAAGTTGCCGAAAAAATGGGCATTGATATAAAGAAAGATTTAAAACTTAAAATCGGTATGTTCGGCTCTGAAGGCTCTACCGAAGAAATGAGACAGGAAATTGAAAAACGCTGGGGAATGACCGCAACCGAAAACTACGGTTTAAGCGAAATTATGGGTCCCGGTGTTGCCGGCGAATGTACCGAAAAATGCGGTATGCACGTGTCGGACGATTTGTTTATAGTTGAAATCATCAACCCCGAAACAGGCGAGGTTCTGCCTGAGGGTGAGGTCGGCGAGCTTGTTATCACAAACATCAAAAAAGAGGGTATTCCGCTTTTAAGATACAGAACAAAGGATATTACATATCTTGACAATACGCCGTGCAAATGCGGACGCACAACTCCGCGAATTGCAAAAATTCAGGGCAGAAGCGACGATATGCTCAAAATAAAGGGCGTTAACGTGTTCCCGTCGCAGATTGAAAGCGCGCTCCTCGGCACCAAAGGAATTGCGCCGTACTATCAGATTATCGTCAAAAAAGTCGGTTTTGTTGACGATATGGAGGTTTTGGTTGAGCTTAACGACGACAGCTTACTTGAAAAATTCAGCGAACTTGAAAAACTCGAGCGCACGGTTAAACACAAAATAAAAACCGTTCTCGGTCTTGACATTAAAATTAAACTTGTAGAACCGCAGACAATCGAGCGTACGGCAGGAAAAGCAAAAAGAGTTATTGATTTACGAAAATAAGGAGTTTTGACATATGAAAAGATTGATGATAGGCAACGAGGCTATTGCCCTCGGCGCATATGAAGCGGGCGTGCGGATTGTTTCGTCATATCCCGGTACACCCAGCACGGAAATTACAGAATTTATGGCAAAGCGCAACGACGTTTACACCGAATGGGCACCCAATGAAAAGGTTGCCTGTGAGGTTGCAATCGGCGCGTCAATCGCAGGCGCAAGAAGTATGACCTGTATGAAGCATGTCGGCTTGAACGTTGCGGCAGATCCGCTTTTCACAAGCTCATATACGGGCGTTAACGGCGGTTTTGTAATTGTTGTTGCCGACGACCCCGGTATGCACAGTTCGCAGAATGAGCAGGACAGCAGAAACTATGCAAAGGCGTCCAAAGTGCCTATGCTTGAGCCGTCCGACAGCGCGGAATGTAAGGAATTTATGAAAAAAGCTTTTGAAATAAGCGAAAAATTCGACACACCCGTTATCGTCCGTCTTACAACGAGAGTTGCACATTCGCAGAGCCTTGTTGAAGTAAATGAGCGCGAAAACGTTGAGCTTAAAGATATGGTTAAAAATCCTGCAAAATACGTTATGATGCCTGCAATGGCAAAAAAAAGACACGTTTTTGTTGAGCAGAGATGCGAGGATTTGAAAAAATTCGCCGAAACGAGCGATCTTAACAAAATTGAGATTAACGACACAAAAATCGGCATAATCACAAGCGGAATTACATATCAGTATGCAAAAGAGGCAATGCCCCAAGCAAGCTATTTAAAACTCGGTATAGTTAATCCCATAAACGAAAATTTGGTTAAAGATTTTGCAAAAAAGGTTGACAGAGTTGTCGTTTTGGAAGAACTTGACCCGTTTATCGAGGAATTTTGCAAGGCACACGGCGTAAACGCGGAGGGAAAAGAAATTTTCACACTCCAGGGCGAATACACCGCGTCAATGATAAAAGAAAAGCTTTTAGGCATCAAGAACGAAAACATTCTTTCAAGCGGCGTTGACGTTCCCGTAAGACCGCCCGTTATGTGTCCCGGCTGTCCTCACCGCGGTATGTTCTATGTTTTAAGCAAATTAAAACTTACTGTAAGCGGTGACATCGGCTGTTATACACTCGGTGCAATGGCACCGTTATCGGCGGTTGACGCTTGCGTCTGTATGGGTGCGAGCGTCGGTATGGCGCACGGTATGCAAAAGGCAAGGGGAGAGGAATTTGCCAAAAATACTGTTGCTGTAATCGGTGACTCTACATTTATACATTCGGGAATTACGGGACTTATCGATATTGTTTACAACAAAGGCGTATCAACTGTTATTATTCTCGACAACTCTATCACCGGTATGACCGGTCATCAGCAGAACCCGACGACGGGATTTACCATTAAAAACGAGCCTACAAAGAGCGTTAACCTTATAAAACTCGCAAACGCGGTCGGAATCGACAGAGTTGTTGTTGCAGACCCGTTTGACGTTGACAATTTTGAAAAAGTTGTAAAAGAAGAAATAAACGCACCCGAGCCGTCGGTGATTATTTCACAGCGTCCGTGCGCACTTCTTAAAAATGTTAACTACGGCAGAGAGTGCATAATTGACAGTGATAAATGCAAAAACTGCAAGATGTGTATGAAACTCGGCTGTCCGGCAATTACCGTTAAAAACGGCAAAATGGTTATAAATTCCGCACTGTGCAACGGCTGTGAACTTTGCACGCACGTTTGCAAATTCGGTGCAATAAGAAAGGTCGGTGAAGATAATGAGTAACATTATTATAGCAGGCGTCGGCGGTCAGGGAACGCTCCTTGCAAGCCGTATTCTCGGCGCGGTTGCAATCAGCGGAGGCTACGATGTAAAGGTTTCGGAGGTTCACGGAATGTCACAGCGCGGAGGCAGTGTTATAACCTTCGTAAAATTCGGCGAAAAGGTTTATTCGCCCATTATCGACATCGGCGAGGCTGATATTATTCTTGCTTTTGAAGAACTTGAAGCTTTAAGATGGCTTTCGTATCTTAAACCCAACGGAAAAATCATTGTAAATACGCAGAATATCGACCCGATGCCCGTTATTATCGGCGCGGCGAAATATCCCGAAAATATAATGGATACGTTAAATGAAAAATGCAAAAATGTACTTACCATTGACGCTATGAAATACGCAAACGAACTTGGCAACACAAAAGTTGCAAACGTTGTGCTGATCGGTCATATGGCTAAAAATACTGATATTGACAAAGAAATTTGGCTTGAAGCTATAAAAGATACCGTTCCGCCTAAATTTGCTGAGCTTAATCTTAAGGCATTTGAACTCGGTTACCAACATTAAAAAGGAGCATTGCGATGAAATACTGGGACGAAAAACACGAATGTATGGGCCGTGAAGAAATGCGTGCTCTGCAGTCGGAAAGACTTGTTGAAACTGTTAAAAGAGTGTACGAGCATCAGGCGCCGTACCGCAAAAAAATGGACGAAATCGGTTTAAAACCCGAGGATATAAAGAGCATTGACGATTTGACAAAGCTGCCGTTTACGGTTAAACAGGATTTGCGCGACAATTACCCGTACGGACTTTTTGCGGTTGATATGGACGATATTGTGCGTATTCACGCGTCATCCGGAACAACCGGAAAACAAACTGTTGTGGGATACACAAAAAACGACCTTGATATGTGGGCGAATATGGTTGCGCGTGTTTTCACGGCAGCGGGCGCGGACAAAAAGTCGATTTTCCAGATTGCATACGGCTACGGCCTTTTCACCGGCGGTCTGGGCGCGCATTACGGCGCTGAAAAAATCGGCGCGTCGGTCGTTCCGATAAGTGTAGGCAACACAGCGCGTCAGGTGCGCACACTGGTTGATTTCGGCGTTACACATATCGCGTGTACGCCGTCATACGTTATTTATCTTGCCGAAACAATTAAGGAAATGGGTATTAAAAAAGATGAATTAAAGCTTAAATACGGCATATTCGGCGCAGAGCCGTGGAGCGACAAAATGCGCAGAAAAATTGAGGACGAGCTTGGCATTACCGCGATTGATATTTACGGTTTGAGCGAGGTTGTCGGTCCCGGCGTAAGCTTTTCGTGCACCGAACAGGACGGCTTGCATATCAACGAAGATAATTTTATTCCCGAGGTTATCGACCCCGAAACAGGCGAAGTTTTGCCCGACGGTCAGCTCGGCGAACTGGTGTTTACAACAATCACAAAAGAAGGACTTCCGCTTATACGTTACAGAACGCGCGATATTTGTTCGCTTTCGCACGAAAAATGCGCGTGCGGACGTACACTCGTTAAGATGAGCAAACCCTGCGGACGCAGTGACGATATGCTCATTATCCGCGGTGTTAACGTATTCCCGTCGCAGATTGAAAGCGTACTTCTCGAAATGGGTAACACATCGCCTCACTATCTTTTGATTGTAGACAGAAAAGGCGCTCTCGACACGCTCGAAATTCAGGTTGAATTGAGCGAGGAAAGCTTTGAAAGCGACGAAATCAAATATGTTGAAACGTTAAGCTCGGAAATCAAAAAGAAAGTTGAAAGCACTCTCGGAATTGCCGCTAAAATTACGCTCGTTGAGCCGAAAAGCATTGAGCGCAGTGCCGGCAAAGCTGTGAGGGTTGTAGATAAACGAAAAATATAATTTTGGGAGGAGATTTTTATGTTTGTTAAGCAAATTTCGGTTTTTGTGGAAAATAAAGGCGGCAGACTTGCCAAGGTAACGAAAATTCTGGCGGAAAACGGTGTTAATATCAGAGCGCTTTCCATTGCCGACACGACCGATTTCGGCATTTTGCGCCTTATAGTTGATGACCCCGACAAGGCTTTTAAATCGCTTAAAGACGCCGGACTTATCGTGCGCACAACAAGCGTTCTGGCAATTTCTATCGACGATGTTGCAGGCTCGCTCGCGTCTGCGCTCGATACAATCGACAAATGCGGTATCAGTGTTGAATATATGTACGCTTATCTCGGCTATATCTCGGGTAAGGCTATGGTTGTTCTTAAAGTCAACGAGCCGGAAGAGGCTACCGAAAGACTTCGCAGTACAAATGTTAACGTTTTAAATGCTGAAGATGTATACAAAATTTAGTTAGGGTGCTTGGTTTGGATATCAATAAATTTTACAAAAACACTTACAATATCAGCGACGAGGTGCTGAAAATCACCGAAAATGCCGAGAAAGAAGTCGAAAAATACGCCGATAACGCACGGAAGGTGTGCGAATATAACTCGGTTAAAGTTTTAAACGCGTTTAATAAGCACAAAATATGTGAGGCGCATTTTTATCCGACAACCGGTTACGGCTACGACGACAACGGCAGAGATACCCTCGATATGGTTTATGCCGATGTTTTCGGCGCAGAGGACGCACTGGTGCGTCACAATATCGTCAACGGCACACAGGCAATTTCACTTTGTTTTTACGGTATTCTGCGCCCTGGTGACACGGTTGTTGCCGCGACGGGCAGACCGTACGACACTTTAGAGGAAGTTATCGGCTTGCGCGGTGAGAACGGCAACGGTTCGCTGAAAGATTTCGGTATAAATTACAAAGAAGTTGCGCTTAAAAACGATAAAATCGACATTGACGCACTGGTTAAGTCCATTGACAAAACCTGCAAAATGGTCGCTTTTCAGCGTTCAAAAGGCTATGCCTGGAGAAATTCTTTAAGTGTGGACGAAATAGGCGAGGCGATAACAGCGGTTAAATCGGTTAACAAGGATATTGTATGTTTTGTTGACAACTGCTACGGCGAATTTGTTGAAGAAAAAGAGCCATGCGACGTCGGCGCAGACCTCGCGGCAGGCTCTCTTATAAAAAATCCCGGCGGCGGAATTTGCCGAAGCGGAGGTTATATCGTCGGCACAAAAAGGTGCATTGAACTCGTTTCATACAGAATGACGTGCCCGGGAATAGGCAGAGAATGCGGTGCAAGCCTCGGCGAAAACAGGTTTATGTATCAGGGGCTTTTCCTTGCTCCGCACATTGTATATCAAAGCATAAAATCCGCTATGCTTGTGTCGGCTGTGTTTGATAAACTCGGATTTGACGTTATGCCGAAAATTTCCGACAGGCGAACCGACATTATTCAGGCGGTTAAGCTCGGAAACGGCGAAAAACTGGTTAAATTCTGCCAGGGAATACAAAAAGGTGCGCCGATTGACAGTTTTGTTGTGCCAGAGGCTTGGGATATGCCGGGTTACGAAAGTCAGGTTGTTATGGCGGCAGGCGCGTTTACACGAGGTTCATCGATTGAAATTTCCGCGGATGGCCCGATGCGCGAGCCGTATATTGCTTTTTATCAGGGCGGTTTGACATATGAAACCGCAAAAGCTGCCATTATGTCGGCGGCTGAAAACGTTATAAACTGTAAATAAGGTGATAAAATGAACAGAGGATTTTGTATTTTGGACGAAACAAAGCTGTGCGACGATTGCGGAGAATGTGACAAATGCGATTTGGACAGTACCAAAATATGCGATAACTGCGGAAAATGTATTGAATTTACCGATAGTTATGCAGAAATTAAGATTGATAAAATTATTACCGATAAAGATAAATAAACTCATTTTCAAAACTTCTTTGCATTTCGCAGGGAAGTTTTGTTTGTGTATAAAGAACTTTAGTTTACCGTAATATAGTTATGTAAACTAATTTGTTTTAAAACGTCCGTTGTACTTGAATTTTTTTTATAAATTTGTTATAATATTACAAGCGGAGGCTTAATATGGAATTTAATGAACTTAAAATTGAAGATAAAGAATTGTTTGACAAGTACATCAATAATGAATATGAAAACTGCGAAGCGGTATTCGGCAATCTTTTTATATGGCGGAACATTTCAAATACGCGTTTTGCGCTTTGTGACGGCGCTCTGTGTGTGGTTTACACAAAATCGAACGGCAAGCTTGCATCTTGTTATCCGTTCGGCGAATTTGATACAAAGACCGTTATAGAAAAGTTAAAAGAATATTTTGCATCAAAAGGGCAGGGGCTTATTATGGAAAGCGTCACCAATGCGCCGTGTGAAAAAATTAAAAATTTATACGGTGATGAGGTTGAAATTTTGCCCGACAGAAGCCTTTTTGACTATGTTTATACGTCCGACTCGCTTATAAATTTGAGCGGAAAAAAACTTCATTCAAAACGAAATCACATAAACAAATTTTTGTCGCTGTATGAAAATTTTGAGTACAAGAAACTTGAACGAAGTATGTTTGACGAGTGCCTTGAGAGTGTTAATAAATGGCTTTTGGAAAAATATCAGCCGACCGATACTGATTATAAAAATGAAATTACAGTCATAAAAGAATGTTTTAAAAACTACGAAAAACTTGGATTTATCGGCGGTTCGTTGTTTGTCAACGGCAAAATTGCGGCATTCACGATAGGCGAAAAATATTATAAAAATTCGTGCGTGGTGCATATCGAAAAGGCTGATACAAGCATTGAGGGCGCATATACGGCAATTAACAATTTCTATATTAAAAACGAGTGGCAAAACGTTGAGTTTGTCAACCGCGAAGAAGATATGGGACTTGAGGGCATACGCAAAGCAAAGCTTTCGTACAAACCTCATCATATGGTTGAAAAAAATACTATAATTTTTAAATAGGGTGATTTTTATGTATTTACTTCTTTTAGCAGACGGATTTGAAGAAATTGAGGCGCTGTCATTTGTTGACATTTTAAGACGCGCACAGATTGACGTCAGAACTGTGTCGGTGACCGGTGAAAAAACTGTTACAGGTTCGCATAAAATCGGAATTTGCGCTGATTTAACGTACAACGAAGTTGATTTTTCCGTTGTTAACGGCGCGGTACTCCCCGGCGGACTTCCGGGAACATATAACCTTGCAAAATCAGAATTTGTTAAAAATCTTTTTATAAGATTAAGCGACAGCAAAAAACTTATAGGAGCGATTTGCGCCGCGCCGTATGCACTCGCCGAATTCGGTATTTTAAACGGCAAAACCGCAACGGCGAATCCTGCATTTTGGGATAAGCTCGGCAATGCGAATGTCGATAAAAACTCCCGTGTATGTGTTTGCGATAATGTTATTACATCACAAGGTCCCGGAACGGCGCACGAATTTGCGCTTAAATTTGTTGAATTGATAAAAGGCGAAAAAATCGCGTCGGAGCTTAAAAATGAAATGCTTTACAAATAAAGATGAGATAAGAAAATCTTTGAAAATGCACAGAAAAGCTATGTCACAGGCTGAAATCCAAGAAAAAAGCACGGTCATTTGCGATAAAATTTACGAAAAAACCGTAAATTTTAAGAGTATTCTGTGCTATATTAGCCATATGGGCGAGGTTGACTTAACGTTTCTTATAAAGCGTCTGCTTGATGATGGGAAAATCGTTTCTGTGCCCGTATGCATTGAAAATTTTAACATTATACCGTCACAGATTGACAGTATAGATTTTGCATTTTCAGAGAATTGTTATAAAATCCGCGAAACGAAAATTTTGAAAATTCCCGAAATTTTTCCCGATTGCTGTATCGTTCCGGGTATTGGATTTGATATTACAAAAAACAGAGTAGGGCACGGTAAAGGCTATTACGACCGATTTTTGTCGGAAAATGCACTTTATAAAATCGGCGCTTGCTATGATTTTCAAATTGTTGACAAAATCGGTGCGTCAGAGTTTGACGTTAAAATGAATTGCGTTATTTCAGAGAAAAGGATAATTTAAAATGAACCTAATTATACTGATAGTATTCATACTGCAAACTGCATTGAGCGTGGTGCTCGGCACGTTTTTCGGCGACTCGCTGTCCGACTATATGCAGGTTTATCTCACACAGATAATTCCGATTTTCATACCTGCAATGATTTGCTGTTTTATGAGCCGAGAAGGTTTCAGAGGTTTTGCGCGTGACACGCGTCCGTCGGCGGTAAACGTGATTTTGTGCATAATTCTTGCAGTTTGTGCAAATTTGATATTGAGCTTTATAACTACATTTGTAGGCGAACTGATATTTCCAAATTCAGGAAACGCGTCGGATATAGGCATACCGCAGACAAATTTTGAATTTGTTCTCGACGTGCTTTTTATCTGCCTTATGCCGGCAGTTTTTGAGGAAATGTTTTTCAGAGGGGCGGTTCTTACAAGCTACGAAAAGATATACGGAAGCAAAAAAGCAATAATTCTTTGCGGACTTGTTTTTGCGCTGATGCACAATTCAATTTCGGTTTTTATACCACAGTTTATAATTGGGATTTTCTTGTCGTTTATCGTAATTAAATTTGACTCGCTGTATCTCGGTATGCTCGCGCATTTTGCAAACAATTTCACAACACTTTTCGTGCAGTACATCGTTTTGCAAAAATGTAGCGGCTCCAAAACAGTCTTATTCAGAAACCCGTTTTTGACAGTTGTGATATTGATAACAATTTTTACAGCAGCAATGGTCGCTGCATTAAGGCTGAACAACAGCATAAACTTCAAGCCGAAATCACTGCCGTGGAAAGTACGCAAGCGTGAAAAGAAGTTTATGCGCCTTATTGTGCTTTTGTTTATATTATTGCAGTTTGTTTTTTACTTTTTTAAGCTTACATAATGGAAGGAATTTATTTAAATAATGAAAAGAGTACAGTATAAGCGACCTTTTGAAAGATATAGGCAACGTCGTGAAATTAAAATTTCACGACGTGGGAGGTGGTAAAATTGCCGTCACTTACGGAAATATATTCAAAATGTCCTGTTTTTTTAAAAAACTATCTTACATATATGTCTGTTATAAAAGGAAAATCTCAAAATACAGTCACGCAGTATTATTATGATTTGAGAATTTTTTTGCGCTATATTATAATGACAGAAAAAAATCTTCACGAAGATGAATTTAACAATATCGATATTTTGAATTTCGATTTTGAAAAAATAAAAAAAATTACGCTTGATGATTTGTATGCCTTTATGGCATATATAAATAACGAACATTCATCAAACGACAGTTTTCGCGCACGAAAGGTTGCAAGTTTGCGTTCGTTTTTTAATTATCTTTATATAAAGGAAAAATCTATTTCGGAAAATCCCGCGCAAAATCTCGATACACCCAAACTAAAAGCACGACTGCCTAAATATTTGTCTTTGGAGCAAAGTATTGATTTGCTTAAAGTGATTGACGGCGAATACAAACAACGCGATTTAGCAATGTTTGCGCTGTTTTTAACCTGCGGATTGCGTCTTTCGGAGCTTGTCAGCATTGACATTAAAAACGTTGATTTTAAGAAGAAAACTTTAAAAGTTATAGGCAAAGGAAACAAAGAACGCATTGTATTTATCAACGATTTGTGTGTTGATACGATAAAAAAATACCTTGAGGTTCGCCCGAACGACGGTCTTGTCGGGAATGACAGAGAGGCACTCTTTATAAGCAGTAAATCGACGCGCATAACAGGACGAAGTGTCGAACGCATTGCAAAAAAATATTTTGACCTTGCGGGTATTGACTCGGACGTTTACACACCGCACAAACTCCGCCATACTGCAGCTACAATAATGTACCGCGACGGAAATGTTGATGTGCGCACTTTGCAGAAAATTCTCGGTCACGAAAGCCTTTCTACAACTCAAATATACACACACGTCAGCGACGAGTTTATGGAAAATGCGGCAAAGAAAAATCCGCTTGCGCAAGTTAAACTTGATGATTAAAAGAAAATTTTTCAGCAACATCGTGATTTTATATAAGATTACGATGTTGCTTTTTGTCCCCCACTCTGTTTTAATTTAAAATATTTTTTGGTTTACATAATTGTATTACGGTTAACTTATAATATACAAAAAGAGCCAAAATCATAAAAACTTTGACTCTTTGATATTTTGTTACTTTATTATCCAGAAGTTCATTCGGATTTTTTCTTCTTTTAATTGATATTTTTCATTTAATTCAGGACCGCACGAGCCTGAACCGACACCCGAAACCTTGTAATCTATGCGCACGTTTGTTGCTTTGTCTTTAACAAGTTCATCGGTATGCATTGCATATTCAAGCGTTTTTGCATTGTAATGTGAAACATTAAACTCAAACGAACTGTCGGTTTTAAATTTAAACGAATTGTCTATATCCAGCATTTTTGCATTATAATGATTTCCGTGTTCCTGCGGTTTAACATAGTTTACATACTCATCATCTGCACAGCTTTTGTAAAGTCCCATTCGTGCGTGGTGATGTAAATCAATATAACTTTCGCCCTTGCCGTACGCAAAATATGTGAATTTATCGTCATTCTCCGGAAGTTTAAGTTCAAATCCAAGACGCGGTAAAAAGTTGATTGCAGGATTTCTGTCACCTTTTAAATCAAAGTTAATGTCACCGTTTTCGTATATTGAAACCGTAAGCGTGTATCTAAAGCAAACAATTCTCGCTACGCCCGCAAGCGAACCCGAAACAACAATTTTTCCGTTTTTAATTTCACACGAATACACCTTTGAAAACATTTTGTTAAGGTTGTAACCCGTCTGCGAATTATCATAACCGCCCCAATAATGCTTATTTTTGCGTTCATTATCGGTCGGAGCGTGCCATACGCCGAGTTTTATCACATCAAGAAGCTTTTCTTCTCCGTTTATTTTTATGCTTTCAAAATTGCCGTACTGTTTGGAAAAACTGTATTCAAAACCGTTTCCGTTTGCCGTAATGCTTAATTTTTCTTCATTAAGCTTTGCAAGCTTTTTCGGCGCGGTAATTTTTTCAACCTCAACCTCCAGTTTATGCTGGCTCTGCGCACACTCAAAACCGTCTTTATCATACATAAAAATGTTAACATATGCACCGAGTTTGCACGATTTCGGCAAATCAAAGTCAAGGTTGAATTTTACGGTTTTCTTTGGTTTGACATCAAACTTTTTATTGAAAGCTTTAACGATTTTTCCGTCGATTTCTATATCAAATTTAAAATCGTATTCGTTAAGGTTCGTAAAATCAAACCTGTTTGTAATGCTTAAAATTCCTTTGTTATAAGCGGTTTTAATATTTTGATATGCGGTTTTTATCTCGTATGAACCTGCTTTCAGCGACCTGTCGGAGAACACCATTCCGTCACAGCAGAAATTTTTATCGTGCGTCAGATCGCCGAAGTCACCACCGTATTTTTGAACGCCGTTATCCATTGCAACGTGGTCTGCCCACTCCCAGATACAACCGCCGATAAACGCTTTGTGCGCATAAAATGCCTCAACATAATCGTGAACATCTCCGGGACTGTTTCCCATAGAATGTGAATATTCGCAGAGGAAAACCGGAAGTCTGTTGTCTTTGTTTTCGGCATACGCAACACAGTCGTCAATAGGCAGATACATTCCCGAAAAAACATCAATCGGCTCGTATTCCTGCGGAAATTCAATCTGCCGGCAAGCGTCCTCGCAGTGAACAAGACGTTTTTTATCAAGCTTACGTATAAGATTGAGCATATTTCGCATATTAACACCGTATCCGCTCTCATTTCCAACCGACCACATAAATATCGACGGGTGGTTTTTGTCGCGGTTAACAGTGCGCTCCATACGCTCGTTCAGATAAAAATCCCAGTCGGGATTTGCACACGGCCAGGTTTTGTCGAGCGCGTCGTATTCATAATGACCGAAGCGGATACAAAATCCGTGGCTTTCCATATCGTTTTCGAGCACAACGTAAAAACCCATTTCGTCACAGTAGTTTAAAAACTTCGGTGTAGGCGGATAATGCGACGTGCGGATTGTGTTTATGTTGAGTTTTTTCATAAGGCGCAAATCAGTCAAAATTTCCTCGTCGGTCATATACCAGCCGTTTTTGGGCGATGTGTCGTGATGGTTAACGCCTTTAAGTTTTACGCTTTCGCCGTTTATGATAAGTTCCTTATTTGATGAAATTTTAATTGTGACAAATCCGAATTTTATTTTTATAATTTCGCCTTCGTATTCAAAAACAAGCGTGTATAAATACGGTTTCTCGGCATTCCAGTACGTCGGATTTTCCACATTAAAGGTGCATTTTTTATTGCAGTCATTCTCGTCCAAAAGCTTGCCGCTGTCGTATAATTTTACGTTAGCTTTTCCCTCAAAAACAACATTAACCGTGTTTTTATCGGTTGTTACACTGATATCTTTAATATGTCCGACGGGGCGCGACAAAAGGTAAACATCACGGATAATTCCGTTGCAGCGAAAAGCGTCCTGATCTTCAAGATACGTACCGCAGCACCATTTTACAACCTTGGCAAGAACTGTGTTTTTGCCTTTTTTCACGTATTTTGTAATGTCAAATTCCGCCTGAAGTCTGCTTCCCTGGCTGAAACCGACGTATTTGCCGTTTATGTAAAGTTCAAGACAGGACGAAACTCCCTCAAACACAATGTAGTGCTTTCTTTCGGTGTCGTCAATCTCAAATTCGCGCATATAAACACCCAGCGGATTGTCGTCGGGCACATACGGCGCATCAACGGGAAACTGAAACGCAACGTTTGTGTAATTAGGTTTTTCATAACCCGTTGTCTGCCAGCAGGACGGCACTTTAACCTTGTCCCAATTTTCAATTTTGCCGTCGTAATCGACGTCACGGCTGAAATACTTAAAATTCCATTCGCCGTTAAGCAGCGTATACGCACCGTCGTTTTCGGGTATATAATACGCTCTTTGCTTCTCTCGGTTTTCCGATACTTTTTTGGGATTTTCATAAAATCTCATTTGTTTCTCTCCTTTTTTCTCTCCTTTATTTAATATGTGCGGTCAATTTTCGCAACTATATTTATCCTTGAATCATAGCTTTTCATTTTGTCCATTATTTCAAAAACAATTTTATGACAGGATTTATCGTCGTATTCATACGGAAAAACAATATCAAAAATAAGGTTGATGTTATCTTTGCCGTCCGTTATGCGGAAATCGTGAATTGTAAGATTTTTGTCGATTTCCTCCGCAATTTCCTCAACCTTGTTTTTTAAGCTGATTGTACGTTCGCAGTCTACATTTATCGGGTCGGTGTGAATAATCATAACAACACCGAGTTCTTCTTCAATTTTATTTTCGAGTGCATCGATAATCTCGTGGATTTCAACTATATTTTCGGTGTCTTTAACCTCCGCGTGCGCCGACGCAATGACGCGCCCGGGGCCGTAATCATGCACTATAAGGTCGTGGACGCCTTGTATACGTTCTCCGTTTAAGATGATATTTTTAAGCTTTTCGACAAGTTCTTTGTCGGGCGCTTTACCGAGAAGCAAATCAATGGTGTCTTTTGCAATGCCGAAGCCTGAAAGAAGTATCAGCACCGACACACCGACACCAAGAATTGCGTCGAGCGGAAGCGTTGTGAAAAGCCCCAAAACAGTGGAAACGATTACCGCGCTTGTTGCCCACACATCGCTCAAACTGTCCTCCGCAGCGGCGCAAAGCACACTTGAATTGATTTTTTTGCCTATGTAACGATTGTAGAAAAACATCCAAACTTTTACAAGCACCGAAAGGGCTAAAATCAGCACCAGATACGGGTTAAAATTGAGCGTTTCGGGGCGGAAAATTTTCGATACCGATGTTTTGAAAAGTGATATTCCCACAAAAAATATGATTGCCGCAACGAAAAGTGATGCGACATATTCAATTCTGCCGTGACCGAACGGATGTTCCTTGTCGGGACGCATATTGCTCATTTTCGCGCTGATTACACTCAAAAGCGACGACGCAATATCGGAAAGATTGTTAAAAGCGTCCGAAATTACGGCGATACTGTTTATGTAAAAGCCTATTATTATTTTCAAGGCAAAAAGTATAAAATTATTGAAAATTCCCAGTACGCCGGCGAGAACGCTGTACCTTTCGCGCACATTTTTATCTGTTATATTTTCGTAATCGGGTATAAATTTTCTTATAATAAAATTTATCAATTATGACATTCCCCTTACAATATATTATTAACATTATCTTACAATAACTATCGATAAAAGTCAAGAAAATTAAATAAAAAGTTTATTTTTTCATATTGCGGTTAAAATTTTCATACAATTTACTATGCAAAAAGTTAAAAGAGGTGATTTTATGGCTCAAAAAGGGAAAATTTTTGTCCGCGTGACACTTTCAAAAGCGCAAATTCCAATCATCGGAGCGCATGTAAATTATGTAAAAAGCAACGGAGTTAAAAACATTCTTTTAAACACACAGCTTACCGACGAAAACGGAAAAACGGGCGAAATTGAGTTTGACACCCCCAACGAAGAAAACTCACAAAACGACATAAATCCCGACGACAGATTTTTTACTTGCGACATAATTGTAACCCACCCTTCATATTATACGACATACATTAAGAACGTGCAGATTTTTGCAAATCAGACAACCGTTCAGGAGGTCAACGTTCTGCCGATCGAGGAAGATTCAGACCCCGCCGGGATTTACGAAACAATCGATATTACAAGCCAAGACTTATAAGAAAGGAGATTTTTTGTGCCTACCCCTATCCTGCCTTATATACCGAAATATATAACGGTGCACCTCGGCGCGCCGTCATCAAATGCCGAAAACGTCACCGTGACGTTTCCCGATTATATAAAAAACGTAGCGTCAAGCGAAATTTATCCGACATGGAACGAATCGGCGATTACTGCAAATATTTACGCGCAGATTTCATTTGCCGTAAACCGCGTTTACACCGAATTTTATTACAGTCAGGGATATTCTTTCAACATCACAAATTCCACCGCTATCGACCAGAAATTTATATACGGACGGAATATTTTTGAAAACATAAGCAACCTTGTGGATGAAATTTTCAATTCATACATTCGAAGAATAGGCAATGCCGAGCCTCTTGCGGCAAAATACTGCAACGGCACGACTGTTACGTGCGACGGCTTGTCGCAATGGGGCAGTCAGTATCTTGCCGAGCAAGGACGCAATTCCGTGCAGATTTTGCGGTATTATTACGGAAATAACATCGAAATTGTGAGCAACGTACCGATTTCAAATGTGCGTATGTCGTATACGGCACCTGTTCGGCGCGGTGAATATTCGCGCGATGTGGCGGTTATTCAAATTGCATTAAACCGCATTTCCGAGGACTATCCGCTTATACCGAAAATCGCAGTTGATTCGCGTTTCGGCGAGAGCACAGAGCGCGCAGTGCGCACATTTCAGGAGATTTTCAACCTCACACTCGACGGAATTGTAGGCAAAGCCACGTGGTATAAGCTGATTTATTTATACACAGGTATGACCGGGCTTTCCGAGATAAATTCCGAAGGACAGAAATATTTTTCATCGTCGCTTGAATATCCCGACGCAATCGAGCTTGGCAACACCGGCGAAAAAGTGTATGTAACACAGTATCTTCTTCAGGCGGTTTCGTGGTTTTATCCGAACATTCCGACAGTCGAATTTACGGGACGTTTCAACGAAAACGACGTAAATGCGGTGAAGGAACTTCAAAAAATGTACTCACTTCCGCAAACGGGTGTTGTTGACGAAAAAACCTGGGACGTTTTGTATCAAACGTTTATCGGCATACGCGATGCGTTAAACAATGCACTGAACCCCATTGAAAAAGAAATAACTTATTTAAACAGTCTTAATTTAAACTACGGCGACGTAAACCGCGACGTGCGCGATTTACAGGAAAAACTCAACGAAATTGCCGAAACGCAAAGCGAGAGAATTATGGCAAACGGCGCATTTTCGCGTCAGACGTCTGCACGGCTTGCACAGTTCCAAAAGACAAACGGTCTGCCGCAAACGGGTATTTTGGACGCCGAAACATTAAGGCAGATAAACAGTGTCTACCGTCAGCTTATTTCGAACAATTCAATCGCACCGACGCAGTATCCAAAAGCGGAGCTTGGTATGGGCGACACCGACAACTGAAAGGAGAATTTTTATGCTTACAACACATTCGGCGGTTAACAAGCCGATAAGAAATGCACAGCATTTTTTGCGCCGTATATCGTATGACAATGACATTCCGCGCATTATTCCCGACGGAATTTTCGGCGCGCAGACGCAAAATGCGGTTATGGAATTTCAGCGCGTTTTTGAGCTTCCGCAGTCGGGAACTATAGATAATAACACTTGGAACAGTATATATTCCGCATACAAATCGACATTGAAAAAGTATGCCGAACCGTCAAAAACAAGCATTTTCCCGTCACCGCATTTTAAAATTTGCGGCGGTGACGAAAACGGCATTATATATGTAATTCAGGCTATGCTGACGGCTCTGGGCGTAAAATTTTCAAATATTCCCGAATTAGAAATAAACGGCAAGTTTGACCAAAACACTCAAAATGCAGTTACAGAAATCCAAAACACCGCAGGAATAAGACAAACGGGCGAAATTGACAAAGAAACGTGGGAATTTATTTCGGTTTTATTTGAAACGTTTATTTCGCACAATTACATAAATCCGCTCCAGAAAAACGGAAAATACATAATCCGAACGCCGTAGCAATATGTAAAGCCGACATAAAAAATGCCGGCTTTAATGATTATTTGCAGCAATTTGCCTCGTGCTTGTCAATGCCCACGCCCTCGCAGTCGATAGCCGCCGCGCCGACCTCCGCTTTTGCACCGAAAATAACGGGAATTTCAACCTTTATTTTCTGGCTTATCGTAAATTTGCAGATATTGCCGCAGCCACCTCTGCATTCGCCCTCGCCGGCGCATACAACGGGTGTGCCTACGTGTTTTATTTTCGGTGTCAAAACGTTTGCAAACGGTTTAATCGTAACAGGCACGCAAACGTCAACCTCCTGATAACCTACCGCAGGGCAGTTGTTTTTCGGTCTTTCAAATTCATTCATCGTATCTTCCCTCCTTTCTTTTGTGTCTGATATATACTATGAAAAAATGTCGGATTTTGTCACAAAATTTATTTTTTAAAGACAAACACCAACGCGCACAAAGCATCATATAATAATTGTATCGGAGGTGCTTATAATGCTGACTTTTTTGGGACTGCTGCCGCATATGTGTTTTCTGACGCTTTTTGTGACAAGCGCAAAAACCTTTAAAAAGCCGCTCGGCGCAAATGAAGAAAAGGAGTACCTTTTAAGATACAAAAACGGTGATGTTGAGGCTAAAAACATACTCATAGAGCGGAATTTGCGCCTTGTTGCGCACGTGGTGAAAAAATATTCCGAAAAGGGCGCCGAAACCGACGATTTAATTTCAATCGGCACAATCGGGCTGATAAAGGCGATTACAACGTTTGACCCGGATAAAGGCGCACGGCTTGCAACGTATGCAGCAAAGTGCATTGACAACGAAATTCTTATGTATTTCCGCTCGGAAAAGAAACGGAGCGGAGATATTTCGCTCCAGGAACCTATCGGAAAAGACAAAGACGGAAACGAGGTATCGCTGCTCGACAAGCTTTACGACGAGGACGCAGACGTTTTTGACAAGGTAGACTTAAAAATGCAGGTAAAACGGCTGTATGAATGTATGCGCAAACGTCTTGCAAAGCGCGAAAGCGCGGTTTTACAGCTTCGCTACGGTCTTTGCGGATATCTTCCTCTCACGCAGAATGAGATAGCGAAAAAACTTAATATTTCGCGCTCATATGTGTCGCGCATTGAAAAAAAGGCGCTTGAAAAAATGAAAGATTCGCTGTAATATAAAAATGACATTGCATATTTTTAATGCAATGTCATTTTTGTTTACATAACTAAATTACGGTAAACTATTTTGAGTAATTTCTGTATTTCGCAGGAGAGATTTTTTCGTATTCTTTAAAAAGTCTTGTGAAATACGTCACATTTTCAAATCCGAGATAGTCGCTTATTTCAACAATACTCATTGTGCCGCTTACGAGCATATCCTTTGCCATATCAAGCTTTTTGCGTATTCGGAACTGTATCGGCGAAAGGCCCGAATATTCTTTGAAAAGACGTCTGAAATACGCCGAGCTGACGTTACACATCTTCGCGACTTCTTCTATTGATTTTTCCTGTTTTATATCCGTTTCAAGATACTTTATTCCGTTCGCAATATATCTGTATCGGCTCACATCAAGTACAGTTTCTTTGTTTACAGTTGCGAAATATGAAAGAATTTTATATGATATTGCTTTCATTTCGGCGGTGTTTTTAATGGGACGGCTGTAAATGTTTAAAATATCGCAAAATTCTTTTTTTATAAATTCGCTGTCCTTGGGTGTAAAAACTTCAAGATTATCCGATAAGTAAAACTCCTTTCCGTCCTTATCCGAAAAGAGCAAGTTTACCAAAATACAGTCGACTTGCTTTTTGCCGTGACCGTAAAACTGCGAATCATATTCGCAAAAAGGCGGTAAAAATACGACATCTCCCCTTTTGGCATACTTTTTTTCACCGTTTTTAAGAGTATATTCCCCGTCACAGTCGTAAAAATAAAAAAATCCGTTTATCCTGCGCGGTTTTCCCACTGTAGAAAAAAACGCCCCCTCGCCCTGGCGCACCTGACCGTGAACAAGGCACGCGGTTATATTAAAATTTTCGTAAACAATATCCTCAAGCTTCTTTTCGTACACATTATCACCCCGTAAAAAATTACACATTCATTGTACCGCATATGTTTTTTTATGTCAACACATTTGTTGCGAAAAGTATAATTTTTGTTGCGAAAAATTTATTGTATTTATACAAAGTTTCGATATAATGAACTTAACAAATATTTTATTGGAGGCGTTCAATATGATTAACGTTACAGTGTGGAACGAATATAAGCACGAAAGAGAAAGTGAATTGGTTGCTAAAATTTATCCCGACGGAATACATATGGCAATCAAAAAAATGCTTGGCAGAAATGAAGAATTCAACATCAGAACTGCAACTCTCGATATGCCCGAACACGGACTTACAGACGATGTTTTGGATACAACCGACGTTCTTATCTGGTGGGGACATATGGCACACAATCAGGTTTCGGAGGAAGTTGCGGAAAAAGTAAAACAGCACGTTCTTGACGGTATGGGACTTATCGTTCTCCATTCTGGACATTTGAGCAAACCGTTCGTTAAGCTTATGGGAACCTGCTGCCGTTCAAAATGGAGAGAAAACGATGAAACCGAAAGAATTTGGGTTGTTGAGCCTGCCCACCCCATTGCAAGCGGACTTCCCGAATATATTGAAATTCCGCAGGAAGAAACCTACGGCGAGCGCTTTGAAATTCCTACTCCCGACGAGCTTGTGTTTATCAGCTGGTTCTCGGGCGGTGAAGTTTTCAGAAGCGGCTGCTGCTACAAACGCGGTTTGGGTAAAATTTTCTACTTCCGTTCAGGTCACGAGGGATATCCTATTTACTGGCGCGAGGATATTACAAAAATTCTTGAAAACGCGGTATACTGGGCAAAACCGAGCCACGGTCCCAAGCCCTCACTCGGTCATTATGATGCAATCGAAAATGTTAAAGACAAATTCGCCGGTATGGACGAATCTTTGAGAAAGCATACTTACATTAAAGATTAAGGAGTGTTAAAAATGGTAAGAGTTGGAATTATAGGTGTCGGCGGTATCGCGCGGAATGTGCACATTCCCCAGCTTAAAGAGTGCGCGGACGCTGAAATCACCGCAATTTGCGATATTGATGAAAACGCTTTGAAAAAAGTCGGCGACGACTTGGGTATTGACGAAAAATACCGTTTTAAAGATTACAAAGACCTCATTGCCTGCACCGAGGTTGACGCGGTTGAGGTTTGCACGCCTAACTATCTTCACGTTAAAATGGCGGCTGACGCGGCAAGAGCCGGTAAAAGCATAAACGTTGAAAAACCGCTCAGCGTAAGCCTTGCAGACACAAAAGAACTGACCGACGCTATCAAGGACACAAACGTTGTGAATATGATGTGTATGTCTTACCGTTTCCGCCCTGCGGTGCGTTTTGCAAAATGGATTATGGAAAACAATCTTATCGGCGATATTATTTCGATTAACGTTGAATATTTAAAATCCAGCGCATTTATGGAGGGCAGACGTCTTGACTGGCGTTTTGTCAAAGAATACGCAGGAACGGGCGTTTTGGGCGATTTGGGAGTACATCTTATCGACCTTGCAACCTTCCTTGCAGGCGATTTAAAGAAAGTTTCGGCGCAGACAAAAATCGTTGTTAAAGAGCGCAAAAAGCTTGACAGCGAGGAATATGCACCTGTTGAAACAGACGATTACTGCAGTTTTATCGGCGAAATGAAAAGCGGTGCGGTTGCAAACTTTATGATTACGCGCTGTGCTATCGGCAACGTAAACACTATTAAATTCGACGTTTACGCGACGAAAGGCGTTATTTCGTTCAACCTCAACAATCCCGAAGTTTTGGGCGTTTGTATCGGCGAGGTTGACGTTAAAGCGAACGGACTTCACACTGTTGACGTGCCGAAAGAGTTTTTCGTTAAACAGGAGCAGACGTTTATCGACCTTATCAACGGCAAAGAGTGCAAATATGCTCCGCACGTTGAGGACGGCGTTAAATTGCAGGGCGTTCTCGACGCAATTTGCAAATCGGCAGAAGAAGAAAAATGGGTTGAACTTTAATATTTTAACAAATTTTAGGGACGGTTTTATTCACCGTCCCTATTTTTTAATATATTTCCAAAAATCGCGCATAATATCAGTAAAAGCATACGAAAGGCGGATTTTGGAATGTATCTTTTAAGAATTGCGTCGACGTCGTTTGCGTCGATAATTGTGCTGTTTCTGCTGACGAAAATTATGGGAAACAAGCAAATTTCGCAGTTTAATATGTTTGATTATATAAACAGTATTACAATCGGCTCTATTGCCGCGGAAATGGCGACGGACGAGGTGCCCGACTTTTTTGACCCGCTTATTGCAATGGTGGTTTACACCGTCGTGGTCGTGGTTATCGCCTATCTTACGAACAAATCGCTTGCAATGCGCAGGTTTTTCACGGGAAAGTCGCTGATTTTGTATGACAACGGCACGCTGTACCGTCAGAATTTCGCAAAATCCAAGCTTGACATCAACGAATTTTTGATGGAATGCCGTCTTGCCGGGTATTTCGATTTGTCGCAAATTCAAACCGCGATTATCGAAGAAAACGGAAAAATCTCGTTTTTGCCGAAAGCCGGCGACCGCCCTGCGACGCCGACCGACTTAAACCTCTCGCCGAAACAGGACAAGGTTTTGTATTCGCTCATTCTCGACGGCGAAATTTTGTATAAAAACCTTTCCGCAATCGGCAAAGACGAAAACTGGCTGAAAAAACAGCTTTCGCTTAATAAGACAAAAAATGTTGAAGAAATTTTTCTCGCGGTGTGCGACGAATACGATAATTTTACTGTTTATAAGGCAAATAACGACGATAACAAAAACGATATTTTCCAGTAAAGAAAGTTAAGCCGTCTGTCAATAAGAAATCAAATTTTTCCTTATTGACAGACGGCTTTTTGTTTTTCTTGACAAATTTTAGTGTACGTGCTATAATTATAGAGCAATGTTCAGTATCGGGAGGTGAAATGATGGGCGGTCTTGTTGCATTGATTTGTTACATATTTGTTGCTTATGTATTTTTTACCGTTCTTTATTTTGTGGTAAAATCCGCAGTTAAAAACGCGATAATCGAAACACGTGAATAGATATAAAAATCAGCGGTTTTTCGTACCGCTGATTTTTCGTTAACCGTCAATTTTATAATTTACTTATAAAATCACCATTGCGCTAATGCCTGATTTTCGTGTACGGAACGGAGTCTTTGAAGAAAAGCTTAATAATCACATAAGCCGTGCTGATTATCCCCAAAAACGCGACAAACGGCGCTATTTTGCGCATAAGTTTTCGTTTCGCCGAGCCGAAAAGGCAGCCGATTGACATAAACGACGTGCAAAGAATGCCAAAGTCGATTATGTCGAAGCATTTAAGCCCGTTTTCGACGGTTATTGCCCACTCTTTAATTTTAACTTTCAAATTTTCCATAACTGTCCCTCCGTAAAAATTTATTTTATATCATATTAAAAAAGCTTAACTGACTGCTTTGCCTCATTCCCGAAAGACAGCCGTGCTTTTTCATAGTTTCGACAACTGTTTTGTTGACTTTTGCGCGTTCAATAAGGTCGTCAACGCACGAAAACGGCTCTTTTTTGCGCTCTTCAACAATGCTCAGCGCCGCATTTGTGCCAAGTCCCGAAATTGCGTTTAACGGCGGAACAATTCCATCCTCTTTCGGTATAAACTTAAACGCCTCGGAGGTGGAAATGTGTATCGGCAAAAACTTCAAGCCTCGGCAATACATCTCGTTGCATACCTCCAAAATCGTCAAAACGCCTTTTTCTTTCGCGGTTGCCTCGTTGCCCTTATCCGCGATAATTTTCATATTTTCAAGCACAACATCCCTTCCCTGTGCCATCATAGCCGCGTCAAAATCGTCTGCACGCACTGTAAAATATGTGCAGTAAAATTCTTTGGGATAATGCACCTTATACCACGCGATACGGTATGCCATTGTAACATATGCAACCGCGTGAGCCTTCGGGAACATATATTTTATCTTTTTACACGAGTCGATATACCAATCGGGAACGTTATTTTTGCGCATTTCAGCTTCCCATTCGTCGGTTATTCCCTTTCCCTTTCGCACGCTTTCCATAATTCTGAACGAAAGCGACGGTTCAACGCCGAAATCAATAAGACCGAGCATAATATCGTCACGCGTACAGATGGTTTCATTAAGGGCAGCAATACCGTTTACGATAAGGTCCTGCGCGTTGTTTAGCCAAACATCGGTACCGTGAGAAAGTCCGGAAATACGCACAAGCTCGGCAAACGTTGTGGGATTTGTGTCCACAAGCATCTGACGCACAAATTTTGTGCCGAATTCAGGCACCGCAAACGTTCCGACCGTGCTGTTTATCTGCTCGCTTGTAACTCCGAGCGCCTCGGTTGTATGGAAAAGGCTCATAGTTTCGGGGTCGGCAAACGGAATTTCACGCGCGTTTGTCTTTGTCAAATCCTCAAGCATTCTGATAACGGTCGGGTCGTCGTGACCGAGAATATCAAGCTTCAAAAGCTTACCGCTGATAGAATGGTAGTCGAAGTGAGTTGTAATAACACCGCCCGTTTTGTCGTCCGCCGGGTACTGAATAGGCGTAAATTCGTGCACGTCGCGGTTTCGCGGTACAATCATAACACCGCCGGGGTGCTGACCGGTCGTTCGTTTAACACCCGTACAGCCTTGAACAAGGCGGTTGATTTCCGCACCGCAGACGTGGATATTTCTCGCCTCGAAATATTTTTTAACAAAGCCGTATGCGGTTTTTTCAGCTATTGTACCGATTGTGCCGGCTCTGAAAACGTGTCCCTCGCCGAATATTTCCTCGGTAAACTTATGCGCCACCGGCTGATAATCTCCCGAAAAGTTAAGGTCAATATCAGGCTCTTTACCTCCGCCGAAACCGAGGAAGGTTTCAAACGGAATGTCGTGGCCGTCTCGGATATAATCTTCACCGCATTCGGGGCATTTTTTCGGAGGAAGGTCAAATCCGCACGAGATTTTGCCCTCTTTTATAAATTCAAGGTGCTTGCACTTCGGGCATCGGTAATGCGGAGGAAGTGAGTTAACCTCGGTAATTCCCGACAAAAACGCAACAAAAGACGAACCTACCGAACCTCGCGAACCAACAAGATAGCCGTCGCTCAACGACTTTTGCACAAGCCTTTCCGCAATGATGTAAAGCACCGCATAGCCGTTGTCGATAATAGACGAAAGTTCCGCGTCAATTCTGTCCTGAACGACTTTCGGAATGGGGTCGCCGTAAAGTTCGTGCGCCTTGCCGAGCGTTTTCTCGCGGAGTTCGTCATCCGCACCGTCGATAATCGGAGGTGCGGTTTCGTTAGGTACAGGCAGAATTTCGTCGCACATATCGGCAATTTTATTGGGGTTTTCAATAACCACCTCATGCGCCAGCGTTTCACCGAGATACGCAAACTCCTCCAGCATTTCCTCGGTCGTTCTGAAATACAGCGGCGCCTGGTTGTCAGCGTCCTCAAAGCCCTGACCTGCCATAAGAATACGTCTGAAAACCTCGTCCGTCGGGTTTAAAAAGTGAACGTCGCAGGTTGCAACGGTAATTTTATTATGTTTTCTTCCGAGGTCGATAATTGTTTTGTTTATGGTTTTAAGCGCCGCTTCATTCGGGACTCTGCCATTTTCAACCAAAAATCGGTTGTTTCCGAGAGGCTGAATTTCAAGATAATCGTAATATTTTACAATTTCGTTAACCTCGGCAAGCGTTTTGCCGTCAACAATGGCAGAATAAAGTTCGCCCGCCTCACAAGCCGAACCGAGAATAAGTCCTTCGCGGTACTCTGCCAAAAGGCTTTTCGGAACGCGCGGTTTTCCCTGGAAATGTTCCAGGTGCGACTTTGAAATTATGTGATATAAATTTTTAAGTCCGACCTGATTTTTGACAAGTATAATTGCGTGATAAGTCTTTTTGTGCTTTATAACCGAGTTTTTCGACAAATCGTGATTGATTTGGTTAACGTTTTCAATACCCTTTTCTTTGAGCATAGACATAAATTTCACAAAAATGTGTCCCGTAGCAGCAGCGTCGTCAACGGCGCGGTGATGATTTTCAAGACTTATGCCGAGATGCGCAGCAACGGTGTTGAGTTTGTGATTTTTTATATCGGTCAAAAGCGCGCGCGACATTGCAACCGTGTCTATAAAGCACGATTTAAACGGAATTTCAAGTTTCTGCGCCGCCGCTGTAACAAAGCCGACGTCAAATGTGGCATTGTGCGCAACGAGCGCACTGCCCTCTATAAAATCCATAAATTTAGGCAGAACAACGTCGATAGTATCGGCGTCCGCAACCATTTCGTCTGTGATAGACGTAAGCTCGACGATATTTTGCGGAATTTTGCGCTGAGGATTTACAAATTCGGAAAATCTGTCAACAATTTCACCGTTCACAACTTTAACCGCGCCGATTTCTATAACGGTGTCGTTAACAGGGCTCAAACCCGTGGTTTCAAGGTCAAAAACAACAAAACTGTCCGAAAGGTTTTTATCGCAAACGTTATAAACAATTTGAAGTTCGTCGCTCACAAGATAGCACTCGACGCCGTAAATAACCTTAATTCCGGTATCTTTCGCCGCTTTTGCCGCGTCGGGGAAAGCCTGAACGTTTCCGTGGTCAGTGACCGCAACTGCCCTGTGACCCCATTTTGCCGCTGTTTTAACAAGTGTCTTAACGTCGGTCATACCGTCCATTGCGGACATTTTTGTGTGCATATGAAGTTCGACGCGCTTTTCCTCGCTGTTGTCCATACGAACTTCTTTTTCCGCACGGTTTATATCCTTTGCAAAAATGACGTATTCTTTCATATAATCGTCAAATTCAATCCTGCCTTTAAGCTTTACATACGCGCCGTTTTTAACGTTTTCCTTAAGGTCGTTAAAGCGCTTTTCGCCCATAAACATTTTAACGTTGTACGAGCTTGTGAGGTCGGTAATGCAGAACGAAAAAAGAATTTTTCCGCTCTTCAAAACACGCGAATCAACGTCGAAAACCCCGCCCTCGATTACCGCATATTCAAGCGTATCTTTAACATCTTTTATCGGAATTGGTTTTTCAAATATAAATTTTCCGTATATAATCTGCGATTTGTCCGCATCCTCTTCGGGTATGTAATCATACGAAAAATGCTCGTGAACAGGCACAACAATCGGTTCAAACGAGCTTATAATTTCCTCGCGCGCCTTTTGATATTCCTCCTCGTTTGACAAGTCGTTAAACGCAACGTCAACATTTTTGGAAAACTGCGTTGCGATAAGACGCTTTATAAGAATGTCGCACTTTAACTTGTAAAGCATTGTCACTCCGCTTTTGCAGTCGATTTCAAGGTTGTTTGCACCCTCAAAATGCCATTTGCTCCCGTTTAAAAGCTGCTGTGCGCCGGGGCAAAGCGTGTTAACGTAAAACGTCAGATTGTCAAAAAGCACGTCCTGCTCGGCATCTGCAAGTTCCATATCGTATTTTATTTTGATGTTCAGTTTGTCAAACGGAAAATGCGACAAAACGTCGTTTTTGTAATTTTCTATAATTTTATAATCTATAATTTTATCGGAAAACAAAATAATTTCGGCGCTTTTTTGGTCTTTGTCGTAGTCGGCTTTCAAAATTTTAAGATTTTTAAGCTGAACAGGCACAAAAACGCCATCAAAAATTTCGTTTAAACTAACAGTTGAAGGTGACACTTTCTAAAATTCCCCCTCGGTATTTTTCACATATTCGTTATATACATCGCGTTTTTTCATATTGCGCAAAACCGCAACCTGTTTTATCGCGTCTTTTTTGTCAATCCTCTCACCGATAAGCGCGTTTATCTGCTCGGTTACCGAAATGTTTTCAAATTCTTCCGCTTTTTCCTCGCTTAATTCTTCGTAGCTTTTGCCCTCGATAACAAGCACAAACTCTCCTTTCGGCGGATTTTCGGTATAAAATTTCACCGCCTCAAAAAGTGTTGTGCGCTTAACCTCCTCGTGGATTTTTGTAATTTCGCGGACAAGTGCTATTTTTCTGTCACCGAAAACTTTCGACATATCATTGAGCGTACGCAAAAGCTTGTGCGGTGCCTCATAAAAAATAAGCGTGCGCGTATCGTTTTTAACCTCGTCAAGATGGTCTGCACGACTTTTTTTGTTGACCGACAAAAATCCCTCAAAAGAAAATCTGCCCGTCGGAAGTCCCGACACGATAAGTGCGTTTATAAGCGCCGCCGGACCGGGAACGGGAACGACGTCAACACCGTTCTCGGCGCAAAGTCTTACCAAATCTTCGCCGGGGTCGGATATTGCCGGCGTTCCGGCATCGGTGATTAACGCAACATTTTTGCCTTCCTTGATTTTCTCGATGATTTTTAGTCCCTTTTCGGTTTTGTTGTGTTCAAAATAGCTTGTGAGCGGTTTTGAAATTTCAAAGTGCGTGAGCATTTTAAGCGAATGGCGCGTGTCCTCACAGGCTATCAAGTCAACAGATTTTAATATATTTAAAGTTCTTATGCTTATATCCTCAAGATTTCCGATAGGAGTTGCACAAAGATAAAGCTTTCCGTATTCCATTCAGCAATTTTCTCCTTTGTAGAGGCGTTTCACCTCGTCTGTATATTCCCCGTTTTCACCGTATATCACAAGCGGTTTCAAAACTTTCAGCGCAGGTTTCGCACCGCTTATCCCCTCGATAAGAAAAAGTTTCGGCGCACTTTGCAAATATGAATGAACAAATCTTATGCGTTTCGGCTCGATTTTGTATTTGCGCATTGCGCAGATTACGTCGCACAAACGCTCGGCGCGGTGAACCATTGAAAAATAACCTCCGCATTTTAAAAGATAAGCGGAAATTTTTGCAACGTCATCAATGTTTATGGTTATTTCATGGCGCGCCAGTGCTTTTTTGTCGCTCGGACTTAAAAATCCCCAGTTTCCGTTCATATACGGCGGATTGCAGGTCACCGTGTCGGCGTATCCCGACGGCAGATGTTCCTTAATTCCTTTCGCGTCGCAGTTTATAAAATCAACGCGGCCGCATATACCGTTAAGCTCGGCGCTCCTTTTCGCAAGAAGGAACGGTTCTTTTTGAATTTCCACGCCGATAATCTTTTCGGCCTTTGTTTTTCCTGACAAAAGCACAGGAATAATTCCGTTTCCCGAACACAAATCAACAACCTTTGCATTAGGCTTGACCGTCGCAAATGCAGAAAGCAAAACAGCATCGGTGCCGAAACAAAAAAGGTCTGTATCCTGTATCAGCTTTAAATTTTTAACACCCAAATCGTCAATACGTTCCATTAAATAATCTCCACTTCAAACTTATGTATATTTTACAACATTTTAAAAATTTTTTCAATATAAAATACATTAAAACTTAAAAAAATGTAAAAAATAAGTGCGAAAGCAAAACCTTCGCACAAATTCTTTCCGAATGAAAACGATTATTCAGCTTTGGGAGCATCAACAGGACAAACACCTGCGCAAGCACCGCATTCCAAACATTCGTTAGCGTCGATTACATATTTGCCGTCACCTTCAGAAATGCAGGAAACGGGACATTCGCCTGCACAAGCACCGCAGCTGATGCAGTCATCACCGATAACATATGCCATCTTAAAAACACCTCCACAATTTATTAACCACATTATACTATCTTTTTTTATAAAAATCAAGTGTTTTTACTTATTTTTTTCAAAATCCGCCGTGGAAAATCAATCCTCAAGCGCTTTTAAATCTTTGCTTTCGCTGTCGTCGATTTTTACGTTCACTTTTTTGAGAATTTTTATGTCGGAAAGCTTATATTCCTTGATTTCTTTCTCTCCGTCAATGTCGAGCGAAACGTTTACAAGCGATTTTAAAAGATTTGCCGACACAACAGTTCCTTTACCGTCGGGAGTTTTTACAACCGAGCCGGTGTGCGGTGTGCGCCTGATAAGATCCTCGTATGCCTCCTGCTCATTTTTAAGACAGCACATAAGACGTCCGCACGTACCCGAAATTTTCGTCGGATTAAGCGACAGACTCTGCTCTTTTGCCATTTTTATGGAAACGGGTTCAAACTCGCCGAGATACAAACTGCAGCAGAGAGGACGTCCGCAAACGCCTATTCCGCCGAGCATTTTTGCCTCGTCGCGCACGCCGATTTGACGAAGTTCAATTCTCGTTTTGAAAAGCGACGCCAAATCGCGCACCAATTCACGAAAATCAATTCGTCCGTCGGCGGTGAAATAAAACAAAATTTTGTTGTGGTCGAATGTATATTCAACGTCGACAAGCTTCATTGCAAGCTCGTGTTCTTCTATTTTTTTAACGCATTTTTCAAATGCCTGTTTTTCCTTTTCCTTGTTGTCCAGCATAATTTTTATGTCGTCGTCTGTCGCTTTGCGCAAAACTTTTTTAAGCGGAGAAACAATTTCGTTCTCGCTGATTTCTTTGTTTGCAAGCACAACAGAGCCGAATTCCACACCGCGTGATGTTTCGACGATTACACTGTCTCCTTTTTTTATTTCAATATTTTCAGGGTCAAAATAATAAATTTTTCCCACACTTTTAAATCTCACTCCAACTACATTAACCATTTATTTCCTCCCAAAGCTTTATAAACATATCATTGACGCACAACGCGTATGCGCCGTATTTTCCGAGTTCGCGCTGTAATTTTGCAATAATCTCCAGCGACGACACAACGGATTGTTTTGTTGTTTCCGTGTTAAATCTGTCGATAGTTTCCGTCTTGTCGCGGTTTATAATTCTGCCTTCCAAAAAATTCTTTTTAAGCAGAATATCGCCGAAAAACAGCGTTAAAAATTCAAAAAGCGTATCTTTTTCATCTTTATTTTTCCCAAAGAATTCACATAACGGATAAATTGAAGTCCGCTTTTTTTGAATAAGCAACGGAATTTTGTTGAAAAATTCTTCGCGCAGGGTTAAAAATTCGCCGTCCTCCGAAAGCGACAAAAACTTACCCGGATTTCCCATTGAATATGCCGCCAAAAATTCGTTTTTACTGCCGAAAATCTCAAAAATTGCCTCGTTGGACAACGGCGGTATCAAGACCGACGCACATCGCGAAAGAATGGTCGGCAGAATTTTGTTTCTGTTCTCGCAAAGAAGTATGAAAACCGCATATTCGGGCGGTTCTTCAATAACTTTCAAGAGCGAGTTCTGCGCGGTTTCGTTCATCAGATGCGCGTTTTTTATGATAAAAATTTTCTTGTCAGCGCTCTGCGGACGAATGAAAACATCTGTCACAAGTTCGCGTATTTTCGACGCGCCGATTTCCGCTTTATCGTCGTTTGAAATTGTTATGACATTCGGATTTGTGCCTGCGTAAAGCGTTTTGCACGCGTTGCACTCAAGGCACGGCGGATTGCTTTCGCACAGGATATGCGCTGAAAAATATTTTGCCATCGTTTCTTTGCCTGAGCCTTTTGCGCCCTCGAAAATATACGAACTTAAAAATCGGTTTTCATTTTTTAACGAATAGAAAAAATCCTTTAATTTTTGCTGACCTGTCGGCATAAGTTTTGCGTTCAAATTCTTTCAAACCTTTCAATATCCTGCACAAAAACCGTTGCACCGCCGACGTCCACTTCGGTCGGACGCGTTGCATAACCGCCCGCGGTTTCAAGATATGCAGGCGTTATGACAACCTGTTTTCTGCGGCGGCACTGCGATTTTATAGTGTCAATCGCTTTCTGCACGAGGTCGTCCTCCGTGCCGATAATAAGTGTCATATTTCCTACTTTCAAAAAACTTCCCGTCGTGGCAAGCTTGGTTACGGCAAATCCCTCTTTGTTGAGCGCCTCCAGCACCATCTGCCCGTCGTGGTCGTTCACTATTGCGGTTATAAGTTTCATATGTGCACCTCATTTTCGGGGTAATTTTATATACATACATTAGATTATACTATATTTTAAAGCAAAAATCAAGTATTTAATGCGCATACAAAAACGGAACGCACATTTTTATGCGTTCCGTAAAAATTTTCAAAATTCAATTATCACGCGTTTGTATCTGTATCATCAGCGCCCGTGTTTTCGGAATTTGACGAATTGTCCGAGTTTTCAGTGTTTTCCTCGGCCGATACTGCCGTATCTTCCGAAACGCCCTCAAATTTCAAACCGTCAAGCTTTTCACCGTTAAATACCTTTTCAAATTCCTCGCCTGAAATTTTTTCTCTTTCGATTAAAACTTCGGCAACAGCGCGGAGTTTATCCATATTCTGCGTGAGCATTGTTTTGCATCGTTCATATGCGGTGTCGATAATATCTCTGATTTCCTCGTCGATTTCAGCAGAAACGTGCTCGCTCATATTGCGCGACTGAACAAAATCACGGCCGATAAACACCTCGTCGTGGTCGTTGCCGAAACAAATCGGACCGATTTTATCGCTCATACCGTATTTTGTAACCATATCGCGTGCAATTTTCGACGCGCGCTGAATATCGTTCGACGCACCCGTGCTGATGTCGTTCAGCGTGAGTGCCTCGGCACTTCTTCCGCCAAGAAGCACAATAATCGAATCAATCATTTCACCTTTTGTGTTATAATATTTATCCTCACTCGGAAGGCTCATTGTGAAACCGCCCGCCCTCCCGCGCGGAATAATAGAAACCTGATGAACGGGGTCTTGCGACGGCAAAAGGCGCGTGATAATCGCGTGACCTGCCTCGTGATACGCGGTAAGTTTTTTCTCGTGTTCGCTCATATTGCGCGTTTTCTTTTCCGTTCCGACGACAACTTTAATCATTGCGTCCTCGATTTCCTGCATATTTATCTCGGTTTTGCTCTTTCGAGCCGCCAAAAGTGCCGCTTCATTGAGAAGATTTGCAAGATCCGCGCCCGTAAATCCAGCAGTAGTTTTTGCGATAACCGACAAATCAACGTCACTGCCGAGCGGTTTTTTGCGCGAATGAACTTTCAAAATTGCCTCTCTGCCGATTATATCGGGAACATCGACAACAACCTGTCTGTCAAACCTTCCCGGACGCAAAAGTGCGCTGTCGAGAATATCGGGTCGGTTTGTCGCGGCAATAACTATAACGCCGACGTTAGCACCGAAACCGTCCATTTCAACAAGGAGCTGGTTAAGTGTCTGTTCGCGCTCGTCATGGCCGCCGCCGAGACCTGCTCCGCGCTGACGGCCCACTGCGTCGATTTCATCAATAAATATAATACTCGGTGCTGCTTTTTTCGCCTGTTCAAACAAATCCCTTACACGCGACGCGCCGACACCGACAAACATTTCAACAAAATCGGAACCGCTGATAGAGAAAAACGGAACGTCCGCCTCGCCCGCAACAGCTTTTGCCAAAAGGGTTTTACCTGTTCCCGGAGGGCCGACCAAAAGCACGCCTTTCGGGATTTTCGCACCAAGTGCAGTGAATTTCTGCGGTGCGCGCAAAAATTCGACAATTTCCGCAAGTTCCGCTTTTTCAACGTCCGCACCTGCAACGTCTTTGAACGTTACGCTGTCTTTATCCTTAACGCTGACTCTCGCACGGCTTTTGCCGAACGACATAGCTTTTCCCGTGCCGCCGCCCTGCGACTGACGGAAAAACATTATCCAAAATGCTATAATAATTATCGTTAAAATGAGCGACGGAAGCATAGAAAGCCACCACGGCACAGGACTCGGCTGCGGTGTGACAAGCTTAAGCGACTCTTCACTCACCTGTTTTTTTATCTGGTCTCCGGCGTGCTGATACAAAATTTCAATATCGGGAATATCCGCAACAAGCGTTGTTTCTTTCTCGCCCTTACCCTCTTTTATAACCGCGATTGCCTGATTGTTTTCATCAATCTGAAGTTGGGTTACACTTCCCTTGTTGATGTAGTTTACAAGCTCGGAAAAACTGATTTCCTTCGGACCGCTCTGGTAGTTTAAAAGCGTAAAAATAAATATAATAACTGCGAAAAGCAAAACATAAAAACCGATACCTTTTATGTATTTTTTCATACGCACCGCCTCCTTATAAATATTGTTGCCAAAAAAACATAAAATATTATTACTTGTAGTATTCTTCCTTTAAAATTGCTATATACGGCAGATTTCTGAAATGCTGCGCATAGTCAAGACCGTAGCCGACAAGAAAATTATCTTCAACGGTAAAGCCGACGTAATCAGCCTCGATCGGCGCCTGACGTCTGCTCGGCTTATCAAGAAAAGCGCACAGCTTAACGCTTGCCGGATTTCTTGTGTCAAACATCTTTTTAAGATTGTTAAGTGTGATACCCGTGTCGATAATATCTTCTATAATAAGAAGGTGCTTTCCGTCAACGGGAACGTTTATATCCTTGATAATTTTAAGCGAACCGCTGGTTGTTGTGCCGTTTGAATAACTCGAAACCTGCATAAACTCAATGGAGCACGGAATGTCAATTTCGCGCGCAAGATCGGCTGTAAACGCAAACGAACCTTTTAATATGCAAACTAAAATTATCTCTTTGCCGGCATATTCTTCGGAAATCTGTTTTCCTAACTCTTCAACTCTTTTTTTAATGTCCTCACGAGTGTAAATAACCTCGCCTATCGTTTTTGGGTCAATCATAATTATCTCCTTAACTGTCAAGTTTTAATCATCAAAATTCGTTTGCTTTCTCTATTCACAAAAAAATCCTTGCCGACCGCAAATCCGCAAACCGCTAAAATCTTATCATCAGTAGCAACAACGGAGATTTTATCCCTTTCATCGGGATTTATCTTGCGGTCGATAAATATATCTTTTAACTTTTTTGTGCCGACGTTTGCAACGGAAATTTTATCTCCGTTTCTTCGGTTTCTTATATAAATCGGTTCATCTATTCCGTCAATGCAGATATATGATGCCGAATTGAAATCTGTAATTTCGTCAAAACTCACAAAAGAAACATCAAATTTTGTGTTAATTTCATCAAATATTTTTTGCAAATTTATATCGTTTCCGTCAAAAATGCGGTATTCAAAACCTTTGTTTTCGCCTGAAATACCGTTTTTATCCGCAAAAACGGTGTTATCGTCCGCAAAATTAACTTTAAATCGTAGTATATCATAATTATTTGAAATTGTCAAACCATAATTTCCCAAATAAATCTTTTTGCCTCGGGTCAAATTTACCGCGGAATTTATAAACTTTGCCGATGCGTGAAAATCATTTATGATAAGTTGCGCACAAAAAATTACAAGATGTTTTTTCACGGTGACGTGTTCGTTTTTGATTTTGTTTAAATCCAAAAACACCTCGCTGTTTTGGTACACAACACATTTTTCCGCAGTTTTTTTGGTATATTCACAGATAAAATCATTTTCTTCGCCGAGAATTTTGCCGTTTTCAAACACGGTATTTATCAGCGACGGGTTGATTTTCTGCATTTCTTTTATAATAATATTCCTGATTTTGTTGCGCGAATACTCATTTTCAAAGTTTGTTTTGTCGGTGACAAATTCAATATTTTTGTCGCGCAGATATTCCTCAATTTCATCTCTCGAACATTCAATCAGCGGACGGACAATTCTGCCGTTAACAGGCAAAATTCCTTTAAGACCGCCGGACGACGCACCGCGTATAAAATTAAAAATGCTCGTTTCAACGCTGTCATTTTTGCTGTGCGCAACGGCTATTTTGTCAATACCGCAAATATCGGCGGTTTCGTAAAAATACGAATACCGAACATTCCTGCCAGCCTCCTCGCACGAAAGCCGTTTTTCTTTGGCATATTTTTTCACGTCGGCTTTTTTGACAAAACATTTTATATTGTTTTTCGTGCAAAAATTCTGCACAAAATTCATATCAAAATCGGCGTCCGCACCGCGCAGACCGTGGTTTATATGCGCAGTGCAAACCTTAAATCCAATCGACATAAGAGCGCACACAAGCGCGGTTGAGTCCGCACCGCCGGAAAATCCGGCGAGCACGCTCTCGCCGCCGGAAAGCATATTATGTTTAATTATGGTATCATAAACTTTTTTCTCAAATTTATGCAAATTATCACCTTATCTTTGAGGTTCGGTGTGGATTGTGTCGAGATTTGAAAACTGCGTGTATTCACCGCGCCAGCCGACGTTAAACGAATCGGTCGAGCCGTTGCGGTGTTTTGCGATTATAACCTCGGCAACGTTCTGGTCTGCCGATTGGTCGTATTTCGCCTCGCGGTACAAAAACATAACAATGTCCGCATCCTGCTCGATTGCGCCCGAATCGCGCAAATCGCTCAACTGCGGTTTGTGGTCGCCCCTTTTGTCCGCCTCACGGTTTAGCTGGGAAAGTGCAATAACCGGAACTTTAAGCTCTTTTGCAAGAATTTTCAAAAGACGGCTGTTTTCCGAAACCTCCTGCTGACGGCTGTCGCGTCCCGAACCGCTCATAAGCTGTAAATAGTCAATTACAATCATATCGAGCTGACCTTTAAGACTCAATCTTCGGCACTTTGCCCTGATTTCCGCAATGGTAATGCCGGGGGTATCATCTATGTAGATGTTTGCCGACGATATATACTCCATTGTGTTAACAAGCCTTTGCGCATCGTTTGCGTCCAAGTCGCCGACACGCATCTTTCCGCTTGAAATAAGTGCCTCGGACGAAAGTATTCTGTTTGCAAGCTGTTCTTTACCCATTTCAAGGCTGAAAATCGCAACGCTTTTTTTATAGCGAACCGCCGCATTTGTGGCAATGTTAACCGCAAAACTTGTTTTACCCATTGACGGACGCGCCGCAATAAGAATAAGGTCGGTCGGCTGAAGTCCGGCGGTGCGCTTGTCCAATTCGTCAAAGCCTGTCGGAACGCCTGTAACATTGCCTTTATTTTTCATAAGATCTTCAATTTTTGAAAGATTCGATGCAAGAATATCGCGGATATGATAAATATCACTCATTTCCTTGCCCTGTGAAATTTCAAGAATTTTATTTTCGGCAATATTGATAACCTGGCTCACGTCGTTGTCGGAATTGTAGCTTTTTTCGGCGATTTCGCCTGCCGCGCGGATAAGTCTGCGTAAAATTGCTTTATCTTTGACGATCTGAATGTGATATTTCAAGTTTGCAGTGGTGGAAACCATATAACGCAGTTGAGTAAGATACTGCGCACCTCCGGCGGAATCGAATTTTTCGCCGAGCGCGCTCTGCAAGGTTACAAGGTCGATGGGCTCCGCTCTGTTTGAAATGTTTATCATCGCCTCAAATATGTTTTTGTGCTGTTCTATATAAAAATCTTCAATTTTAATTTTTGCACTTATATCCGGCATACACTCATTGTCAAAAATGATTGAACCCAGTATAATCTGCTCCGCCTCAATCGAATGAGGCATAGTTCTTATAACTTCTTCCGCCATAGCTATCTCCTATCGAAATTACTGTGCTTTTACAGTTACTTTAAGCTTGGCAACAATTCCGGGGTGAAGTTTTATGTCAACGGTATATGCGCCCTCGCTTTTAATGCCGTCGGGAAGCACAAATTTGCGTTTGTCAATGTCAAAGCCGTGCTCTTTTTTGAGAATTTCCGAAAGCTCTTTGCTTGTAACAGAGCCGAAAAGCTTGCCGTTTTCGCCGGCTTTAGCCGATATATTAAGGCTGATCTGCGCAATTTTTTCCGCAAGTTTTTTTGCATTTTCTTCTTCCATATCCTTATGATACTGAATAGATTCCTGCTTGCCCTTTGCGGCGTTGAGGTTTGCCGCAGTAGCTTCAACCGCCATTTTCTGCGGAAGAAGGAAGTTTTTCGCAAATCCGTCGCTGACGTTTTTTATTTCGCCTTTTTTGCCTTTGCCTTTTACGTCCTGAAGAAAAATTACTTTCATTTGTATTACCTCCGTTTTTGTTAATTACTTATTTTTAAGATATTCGTCGATAAGATTTTTAAGCTGTGATTCAACATCTGCAACCGACGCATTTTTTATATACGCGCCCGCCATTGTCATATGACCGCCGCCCGAAAGTTTTTCCAAAATCACCTGAACGTTGATTTCGCCGAACGACCGTGCGCTGATTGTAACGTCTGCGCCGAGCTGGCATATTACAAACGAGCACGTCACACCCTTGACGTTCAAAAGCTCGTCTGCCGCCTGCGCAACGATGGTTTGCATATCCTCCGCGCTCTTTTCGCAGGCTGCAAAAACTATGTTGTTTTTGTAAAAATGTGCGTTTTCTATAATGCGCCATTTTTTAGCTACGGTATTCATATCCACCTGGAAAAGTTTCTTTATATAAACGGTGTCTATGCCGAGTTTTTTAAGATATGCCGCCGCCTCAAATGTGCGCACGCCGGTTTTGAACGAAAAGTTTTTGGTGTCGAGATAAATTCCGGCATAGAGCGCGTCCGCCTCGATGCGCTTTAACATAATCGAACTGTCCATATACTGGAGCATTTCGGTTATAAGTTCGCTCGCGCTCGACGCATACGGTTCGTGGTACGTCAGCACCGCATTGTCGATAAAATCTGCACTGCGCCTGTGATGGTCAATCACTACGATACGGCTTGTACACTCCAAAAGCTGCGGAGCCTCAAGCAGACTTTTCATATGCGTGTCGGCAACGATTATAAGCGTTTTTTTAGTCAGAATTTCCGATGCGTAAGCCTCGTTTATAATAAAATCATCGTATTCGTCATCAAGCAAATCAATAAGATTTTTAACCGACTGATTGTAGCTTTGCATAAGAAGTTTTACTTCTTTTCCGAGCGCGGTGCACGCTCTGAAAAGTCCGAGAGCCGAGCCCATAACGTCAACGTCGGCGTTGCGGTGTCCCATAATTATAACGTTTTCCGCATCCTCGATAAGTTCTTTTAACGCGTACGAAACAATTCGCGCCTTAACGCGCGTGCGCTTTTCGACTTCTTTTGATTTACCGCCGAAGAAACTGTATTTTTCCTTATCTTTTATAACAACCTGGTCGCCGCCGCGTCCGAGCGCCATATCCAGCGCAACATACGAAAAAGCGTCGTTCTGTGCCATACTCCCGCCGTCACAGCCTATACCTATACTCAATGTAAGCGGAAATTTATTTCCTATTCGTATGTCGCGGAAATCTTTCAAAAATTCAAATTTTGTATCTATAAAATGACGAAGCGCCTTGTTGTCGAAATAGAAAAAATATCTGTCTTTTTCAAGCTTTTTGAGTATGCCGTTAACCTCCGCCGCAAGCGACGTGAGCGCCTCGTCAAACGTTGCGATAAGCATAGGACGGTCGGCTGACGGTGTATCCTGAATAATATCGTCGTAGTTGTCGATTACCATAACCGCGCTGATAAACTTTTCCTCATCGTACTTTATTTTCAAAAGCTCGTCGTCGCTCCTGTCATCCCAGTAAAGCACGATACAGCTTTCGTCGCTGTCCTCGATATGTGTTATATTGCCGAAAACGTGATAATATTTTTCGCCGAGTTTAAAATAATACGAAACCGAACTGTCGTCCTCTTTGTATAGACTGTCAAAGTCAAAATCGGGAATTATCGAATTTATTTTCTTGTCAAATGCATCTGATTTTGCAAAATCAATATCCGCAAGCGACGCGAAAAACTCATTGTACCAAGTAATTGTTCCGTTTTCCGACAAAATAACCACAGGGAGCGGGAAATTAAAAAGCGAGTCTTTGTGCGCACTGTCTATCGTGGTTGTAAGCTTGCTCAAATAACGCATGACCTCGCGTTTTCGAAAAACAAGAGTTACAATATAAAACACCGCAAGACCGAGGAAAATTATAAGTTCAAACGCCGCAACGCGCAAATCAAAAAACGCGGTCACAATGCCGAAAAGAAGTATAACCCACAGGTAGAAAGCGTTGTTTATCATAAAACTGATAAGGGATTTTTTCAAATTCACTCTCCGTCGTCCTCCTCGTTTTCGGGTTTTATATCCTGCCCGATTTTGCGTATGTCATAGCGCGAATCAAGCATACCGACTATGACAAGTCCCGGCAGGAGAAACGGCGCCGACATACATGCAAACATCAGCACAACCGCGTAAATAATCAGCCGTATCAGCCAGTTAAGACGCGTTTTTGCAAAATAGAAATCTATCACCGACACACCGCACACAAAGTGCGCAAAAAGCATAAGCACCAGAATATTTGAAAGCGCATCGGAAAACATCGACCTTTGCATAATAAAAAGCAAAAGTATCAAAACAGTAAGCGCCAGCGACGTTTTTTTGCCGAGTCTTATGTGTGAAAACGGCATTACCGAAAGCTTTTGTTTTACGGAAAATTCAATCGTTTTTTTGGTAACAGTAAACGTGAAAAACGCCGTTATAACCGAGCTTATAATGATAATTGACGGCATAAACATTTTAATCACCGTGTATACCATATCAAGTATGTTTGAAAAAACTTCGGCATTTTCTTTTGAATAAACACCGCTTTGCGAAAATGCGCGCATAAATGCGTCGGAATACATATCAATCGGCGCACCGACATACATTTCAAAAATATCGTTTCCTCCGCGTTTTACATACAACAGTGCAAGAATTGTCACAAAAAGCTGTGCAAACGATACCGCCGACACTGCCGTAAAAAAGCTTTTGTTATATTTTAACACATATCCCGCCGTAATACCGATTGCAAGAAGGTTCAAAAAGTCAATCAGCACCGAAAAAAGGTCAACGTACATATTTTGCATACTTGCAAAAACAAGCGCACCGAGCACAAGCACGCTTTCGAGTATCACTGCAAAAACGTGTTTTCTGTATGCAACCGTGCCGATTATAACGTTTGAAATGAGCGCGAGAAGCATAATATTTCCCGTTACGGTGTAAAAATATGCGATTATACAAAGCAGAATTCCCTCTGCAATTCTTGCAAAAATATTGTCCGTCTTTGTCATTTTATCCTCCGAAATGTATCAAATTCGTACAGTTCATTATATTATACCACATCAAATAAAAAAAGGCAAATATTTTTTATGCAAAAATTACCCGCACCTGGAAAAGCACGGGTAATTTTTTAATTCTTTATGCCATACATTCGTTTTGCGTTTTCGCTCGTGATATGCGCAATGTGTTCAAGCGACGCACCGCGGAGTTCCGCAATTTTCTGCGCGGTATATTTCAAATTCAGCGACGAGTTGCGTTTTCCTCTGTTCGGTTCGGGCGAAAGATACGGGCAGTCGGTTTCGATAAGAATTTTATCGTCCGGCACAATTTTTGCCGCCTCGGCGACGTTTTTAGCATTTTTGAACGTCACCGTTCCCGAAAATGAAATGTAAAATCCCATTTTAAGCGCAATTTCCGCGGTTTCACAGCTTCCCGAAAAACAATGCAGAACGCCTGTTTTGACCGAAGAATTTTTTAAAATTTCAAGCGTGTCGGCAGTTGAGTCGCGCATATGAATTGCAACGGGCAAATCGAGCTTTTCGGCAAGACGGAGCTGGCGTTCAAACCAGATTTTCTGTATCTCGCGCGAAACCTCGTTTTCGTGATAATCAAGCCCTATTTCGCCTATGGCAACAACCCTTTTACTGCTTTTGCACAAATCTTCAAGTTTTAGAATATCGTCCTCCGAAATCGTTCCGACGTCCTCGGGATAAAACCCGAGCGCGCAGTAAATAAAATCGTATTTTTCGCTCAATTCCAAGCATTTTTGCGCCGTTTCAAGGTTTGTGCCGATATTCACAACATAATCTATGCCGTTTTGTTTAAACGAATTAAGAAGTTCGTCGCGGTCCGCGTCAAATCTTCCGTCATCGTAGTGTGCGTGTGAATCAAAAAACATTGTTATCTCCCAAATTATCTTACTTCCGAGCCGTCGTCCAAATTTTCGTCATCGGGCGTAACGAGCGAAAGTTTGCCGTTTTCGTCCGACGCCGCAAGTATCATACCCTGCGACAAAACACCGCGGAGTTTCACGGGTTTTAAGTTTGTGACAACCACAACCTTTTTGCCGATCATATCTTCGGGCGAATAGTGCTTTGCAATGCCCGATACAATCTGACGCACCTCATCGCCGATTTTAATTTGCGAAACGAGAAGTTTGTCCGCGCCGTCAACGTGCCTGCACTCTAAAACCTTGCCGACTTTAAGATTGATTTTCGCAAAATCGTCAATGGAAATTTCGGACGGAGTGTCATCTTTTTTATCTTCTTTTTTATCTTCTTTTTTATCAGACTTTTTATTGACTTTTTCCGCCTCTTTCTGTGCCTTTGCAACTTCGGCCTCTATCTCCTCAAGTTTTTTCTTTTCATCAATACGCATAAAAAGCGGTGACTCGTTGTTTGTAACCGTTCCGGATTTTGTGTAACCGAATTTATCGAGCGTATCAACTGTGTTAAACTCTGAATTTATCTGCAAAAGAATACTCTCCGAAGTGTCGGGCATAAACGGTTTTAAAAGCACGCCGATAAACCTTATACCCTCAAGAAGATTATACAAAACTTCTTTCAGGCGGTCGGTTTTGCTCTCATCTTTCGCAAGCGCCCACGGCTCTGTTTCGTCAATGTATTTGTTAAGTCTGCGCGCCATTGAAATTATAAGTTCAAGGCTGTCAGCGGCACGGAATTCGTTCATTTTGGCAATAACTTCGTCTTTTGTTTTGAGGATAAAATCTTTAACCTCGCCGTCAACATCTTCCGTCACGCCTGTATTTGTAATAATTCCCTCAAAATATTTGTTGCTCATTGCAACGGTCCTGTTTACAAGGTTTCCGAGCGTATTCGCAAGGTCGCCGTTGCAGCGCGCGATAATGTTTTCGTACGTGATTGTGCCGTCCTGCGCATAAGGCATTTCGCGCAGAACATAATATCTTACCGCGTCAACACCGAAATGGCGCACAAGGTCGTCGGCATAAATAACGTTTCCGAGCGATTTGCTCATTTTGCTTGCACCGTTAAGGAGCCACGGGTGACCGAAAACCTGTTTGGGGAGCGGTTCGCCGAGCGCCATAAGTATAATCGGCCAGTAAATGGTATGGAAACGCAAAATGTCCTTTCCTATTATATGCACATCTGCAGGCCAGTATTTTTTATACAAATCGCCTTTTGTATCAACGTCGTAGCCAAGCGCGGTGATATAGTTTGAAAGCGCGTCAATCCAAACGTAAATAACGTGTTTGTCGTCGAACGTTACAGGAATACCCCATTTAAAACTCGAACGCGAAACGCACAAATCCTGGAGTCCTGGTTTTAGAAAATTGTTAACCATTTCTTTCCTGCGCGCCTCGGGACAGATAAAATCGGGGTGCTCCTCGATATGTTTCATCAAAGCGTCCTGATATTTGCTCATTTTAAAGAAATATGCCTCTTCCTCCGCCGAAACAACTTCGCGTCCGCAGTCGGGGCATTTGCCGTCAACAAGCTGTGACTGTGTGAAAAACGTTTCGCACGGCACACAGTACATACCCTCATATTTTCCTTTATAAATGTCGCCCTGATCGTATAATTTCTTAAAAATTTTCTGAACGGCTTTTTCGTGATAATCGTCGGTTGTACGGATAAATTTATCGTAGCTTGCGTTCATAAGGTTCCAAATATCGCGGATTTGTCCCGAAATTTTGTCAACGTGCTCTTTGCACGAAATATGTTCGTTTTTCGCGATTTCCTCGATTTTTTGACCGTGCTCGTCCGTACCTGTGAGGAAAAACACATCATAACCCATAAGACGTTTAAACCTTGCAATAGCGTCGGTAAGCACGATTTCGTATGTGTTGCCGATATGCGGTTTTCGCGATGTATACGCGATTGCGCTGGTTATATAAAACTTCTCTTTTTCCATTTATTTCAACCCTTTCTTTAATAGGTAAATTTCGATTTTGCGCCTGACATTATATATATTACCATTTTTTGCGAGTCAATTCAAGACCTTACGTGCCAAAATTTAAAAAAATTTCAAAATTTTCAGAATTTTTTTCAAAATTCTCTTGACTTTAACTGTGTTTATGTGTATAATAACTATTGTTGTTTTCAGTACGCGCTTCTAGCTCAGCTGGTAGAGCATTCGACTCTTAATCGACAGGTCCAGGGTTCGAATCCCTGGAGGCGCACCACGTCGGAATGGACTTCGCTCCATTCCGATTTTTTATTTTCATAAAAAATCAGTCATAACGCTTCGTCATTCCTCCTTTTCC
This sequence comes from Qingrenia yutianensis, assembly GCF_014385105.1. Classification (NCBI taxonomy): domain Bacteria; kingdom Bacillati; phylum Bacillota; class Clostridia; order Eubacteriales; family Oscillospiraceae; genus Qingrenia; species Qingrenia yutianensis. The sequence goes on from NZ_JACRTE010000001.1 coordinate 290,836, forward strand.
GCGAAAAGTCACGTTTGTTTCGGCTATGCGCTTGCAAGCGCACGCATAACGCCTGCACTGCACTACCAACTTTTCGCGGTGTGTTCTACATCAGCAAACATAAATTCGGTTGGCTTTATTATTTTTGACAAGCTTTGCTCATTTCGGTTTTTTATACGAAAATCAGTAATAATGCAATACTTTTCTTCGTGGCAATTTATCAGTGCAATAAAAATAAAATTTTTTCAAAAAACTATTGCATTTGGAAAATATATGTGATATAATGTTCGATGTTGGTGTTCAAAATCAATACGGCCCGTTGGTCAAGCGGTTAAGACGGAGCCCTCTCAAGGCTCAATCACGAGTTCGATTCTCGTACGGGTCACCATTTAAAAATCCTGCTGCTCTATCGCGGCGGGATTTTGTTTTATCGCATGTATATAAAACAAAAAAGTACACATAATTAAATTTAAGGAGAAAAAGAATATGGAAAAAAATCCTATTGCAAAAATGACTATGGAAAACGGCGGTGTGGTTGAAATTGAGCTTTCGCCGAAAGATGCCCCCATCACGGTTGAAAATTTTGTAAATCTCGTAAACGACGGCTTTTACAACGGACTTACCATTCACCGTATTGTTCCCGGATTTGTAATTCAGGGCGGCGACCCTATGGGCAACGGTATGGGCGGTTCCGACAAGAAAATCAAAGGCGAGTTTTCGGAAAACGGCGTTGCGAACAATTTAAAGCACACAAAAGGTGTTATCTCAATGGCAAGAGCGTTTGACCCCAATTCCGCAAGCAGTCAGTTTTTCATCGTTCTTGAAACTTCGCCCATGGTAAGCTGCAGCCTTGACGGAAAATACGCAGGTTTCGGCACGGTTATTTCGGGTATGGACGTTGTGGACGAGATTGCAAAGGCAGAAACGGACGCAAACGATATGCCTCTTGATGAAATAAAAATCAAAACAATAGAAATACTGTGAAAAGTTGCACAAAAATATGTTAATTTTAACAAAAAAATATGATAAATCCGTTATTTTTTTAACAAAAGCTTGCATATTTTTTTAAATTGTAGTAAAATGAAACAAAATAAAATATTATATTTATTTTAGGAGGAAAATTATTATGGCAGTAAAAGTTGCGATTAACGGTTTCGGTCGTATCGGACGTTTGGCTTTCCGTCAGATGTTTGGTGCAGAAGGTTATGATGTTGTTGCTATCAACGACCTCACAAAGCCCTCTATGCTTGCTGACTTGTTGAAATACGACACAGCACAGGGCGGATACTGCGGCAAAATCGGCGAAAATCTTCACACTGTTGAAGCTGACGACGAAGCTAACACAATCACAGTAGACGGCAAAACCCTTACAATTTATAAAGAAGCAGACGCTTCCAAGCTCCCCTGGGGCAAAATCGGCGTTGACGTTGTTTTGGAGTGCACAGGTTTCTACTGCTCCAAAGATAAGAGCCAGGCTCATATTGACGCAGGCGCTAAAAAGGTTGTTATCTCTGCTCCCGCAGGCAAAGACCTTAAAACTATCGTTTACAGCGTAAACGAAAAAACTCTTACAAAAGATGACAAAATCATCTCTGCTGCATCTTGCACAACAAACTGCTTGGCACCTATGGCAGATGCACTTAACAAATATGCTCCCATTCAGAGCGGTATTATGTCTACAATCCACGCTTACACAGGCGACCAGATGATTCTTGACGGCCCTCACAGAAAAGGTGATTTGAGACGTGCAAGAGCAGGTGCTGCTAACATCGTTCCTAACTCGACAGGTGCTGCAAAAGCTATCGGTCTTGTTATCCCCGAGCTTAACGGCAAATTGATCGGTTCGGCACAGCGTGTTCCTGTTCCCACAGGTTCCACAACAATCCTTACAGCTGTTGTTAAGGGCAAAGACGTTACTGCTGAAGGCATTAACGCTGCTATGAAAGCTGCCGCTTCCGAGTCGTTCGGTTACAACACAGATCCTATCGTTTCTTCCGACGTTATCGGTATGAAATTCGGTTCGCTCTTTGATGCAACACAGACAATGGTTGCACAGATTGCTGACGATTTGTATGAAGTTCAGGTTGTTTCGTGGTACGACAACGAGAACTCTTACACAAGCCAGATGGTTAGAACAATTAAATACTTCGCAGAACTTGCGTAAGTTAAAAATCAAGCCCGCTTTTAAAGCGGGCTTTTTTGATGTGAATTAGACCGCCGATACTTTAAACAGTATCGGCGGTTAGTATTTACGCAACAGCTAAATACTGCTGCGGTTTTGGTTTATTTCAATAACACAAGACAATTTCTGCACCGTCAAAGCCGAGCGGAAGAATATTATACGACGAAGTCCAGGTGTCGGTATCGGTGTCTATGTTATTTTGCCAATTTAAAACGTCAATTCTCGGCAGCACAACGGTTTTATAGGTCATTTTGCTGACCTTGAAAAATCCGTCATCGGTTATTTCACCCATATCGCGTACGGTTGCAAAATCACCGAGTTCAAAATCTATATGAGCGGATTTTAAATTCGACATAAGCCGATAAAACCAAGAATCAAAGCGGTCAATTTCGGTATCGTCAATTCTATCCGGCAGTTTTTCGTTCAAAATCGTATATGCCGTTTCAAGCGGATGCAAAACCAAAACGTCAGCGCAAGGCGAGCCGAAACGTGTAAATTGTGCCGTTCTCGCACAATGCATATATACATTTTCATACTTATCCCAATAAGGCTGATAGTAGTTTATATGCGGTGCATAACCGCGTTTTCTTCTGCCCTCGAGTGAATAAAAAATTCCGTGAACACTTCGGTGATTTACACCGAAAACCGCAAGACGGTCAAAAAGATACATCTGATTTCTGAAAGTCATATTTTCGGTCGATGCGCCGTACATTTCGCACAGAATATGCTCGCCGTTTCCCGACTGATTTGCCGCCGACAAAACCTGTATCGGCGTGGTGTAAAGGCGCCGACTGTCGCGCAGCTCGTCGCCGTGCCTGCTTTTTATCGGCGAATCGTTCCAGTTCGCATTTACAGTGAGAATGTCAATCCCCGGAATATCAAAATATTTGTAAAACGGCTAAGCTGCCGCAGAAAACCGAATTTGATTTTTAAGGCAATTCTCACCGAGAAGATGCCCCGAAAATTTTAAGTTTTTAGTTTTGCACCATGCTTTTAAACGCTTAAAATAGTTGTTTTCCATAAGCTTCTGAATAAGCGTCCAATAATGATAGCGTACTGTTTTATAATCGTCCTCGGCAAACCAAAGCTTAAAAATATGCGGTGCGATATCATATCCGTATTCGTTTTTAAAAATATCAAAAAAGCTTTTCGGACAAGGCGGGAAAGCCCTGCCGAACGCAGGTTCGTCCACCCACACGGACAAAACGGTATTGCCGTAAAATTCTTCAAAATCAGACCACATATTCTCATAGCAATCTTTTATGTAATAATCCACCGAATTTTTGTCAAAAAGGTGAACAATGGAGCCGGACAAGCAAACGCAAAAGCTCATATCATTATGTGTGCAGATAACGTTATCGCCAAGCGATACCTCATTCGTCTTTTTGGGAACAATGTGGCTTATTGCGTATTCGGACGGAATATTCGGAATACACTCCGGCATATATTTCGCCTGAAGATACACGGTTATGCCGAGTTTTTTCGCATTTTCAATAATAAAACGTGTTTTCTTCTTAAAATTCTCGCCCGGATAATCGGAATTAAGTCCGGAATACGTTCTTATCAAAATGCTTTTTGTGCCGATTTTCGACATTTCGGCAAGCTGAAAGAGCAATTCTCTGCTTGAAAGAGTATTGTTAAGCATAAAAAAATCGGTGCCGTAATATGAAGAATCGGGATTTTTAAACCGCATTTGTTTGTCGCGCATATAAATTTACTCCTCAAAAAATATAGTATTAAAAAGCGTTTCGGCAAAGAGATTGTGCATACTTCTTATCGGGTGGTTAATCCTGTTTGCAAGAAGAAGATTTATATCGGCACCGGCACGCTCAAGCGCCTTCCACTTTGTATAACAGTCCGCAACCGCAACGCCGTTTTCGTGTGCAATTTCTTTTGCCGTTTTCATAAATAAATCCATTTTTCCGCCGTTCTGATACTGCGCCGTTTTTTCGGCATAATCTTTCAAAATCGCGCCCGTAACGCGCGTATTTAGCATATTCGGCGTCATAAATATCACTTCGCAGCCGGCGTTTTTTATTTTTTTAAAAATCAAATCAAGCGAATTTGCATAGTTTTCAAGCTCGCCGTTTACGTCGTTCAAACCGTAGCACACCACTGTTAAATCGGGCGAATGACCGACAACATCACGCTCAACGCGCTCAACGCCTGCCGACGCGTTGTCACCGCCTATTCCCGAATTTATAACGTTAAACTTTCTGTGCGGAAAAACCGCATTGATTTTCTTTCTCAAAATATTGTGATATACACTTTCGTAATCGGTAACGCCGTGCATACCATCTAATGACTCAAAATATCCGTGAGTTACACTGTCACCGAAAAACACAGCAGTAAGCGAATTGTTTGTTTCAAATTTTTTAACAAGGTTCGAAATCACTTTACAATCACCCTTTCAATGCCGAGAACATCGGCAATTTTTGCGATTGTTTCAGCGCGATGACCGATACCGAGTGCATAATGGTGCGTGGGGCCTTCCATAACCCATTTTTTTACAAATTCTTTGGTTGTCGGTTCGAAAAATCCCCGCGTGTTTGTGTTTCCCGTCGGCGGAATGGCTCCTGCTTTTGAAATCCCCTCTCCTATTACAAATTTAAATTTGCCGTTTGCATCTTGTGTAATTCCAAGCATAGTAATCGGACCTTCTTTAAGCTTAAACTCAACCGATGCGCCGTGACCGGGCTTACCGTGGTATTTTTTAAGACTTCGCAGAACAGGTTTGCCCTCGGCAACCGCAAGGTGATGAGGGCCGTCGTGACCAACAAGAATGAAATCCTCCTTAAAGTCGAACGGGTGAAATTCCGCAAAGCTGCCGCCGATATTGAGTCTGTCCATAATGAGCATTGCGACGCAGGTTTTTATATCATATTCACCGCACATCGGAAATCCCTGCGCATTGAGAATGGAATTTCCCACGATAAATGTAGACGAAATTTTACGGTGCAGACTGTTCTCGTTTCCCTCGTAATAGTATGCAAGACCCGTAAGATTGTGCTTTTCCACAAATTTATCGAGTGCAACCGCGGTTTTCGCCGCCTGGTATTTATCCTCGTCGGTGAGCTTTGACGTTACAGGGTCGGATTTTGGTTCTGGCATATCAAATTCCGCGTCGATTAGTTTGATTTTCTTTTGGACTTCGTCCTCGGTAACCGTATTGTAAACACTTATGACATCGTCGATTTCAAAAAGCGGAACGTGCAGACCGAATGCCGCCGAAAGAGCGGTCGGGTCGGTGTGCATATCATACATTGCCTCCATTGTGTGACCCATAAGTCCCATACGCGCGCCCTTTAAATCGTGCAGAACCTTTGCAATATCGCACCACTCGGCAACTGCTTTTTCTGCCTCGGCATCGTTATACAAACTGCCGATTATAACGTCGGCAACCTTTTTGCCCATACGTATTGCAACACCCGTAAATTCGGGAACCGAGCAAATATTGTCGTTTTCAAGCTGCATAAAAGTGTTAGCCTTTGTATAGTCAAGCGCGGAAAGAGGCTGAAGCGCGGTGAGAATTACGGGCTTGTCAACCTCCTTGATTATCGGAGCAAACACCGACGACGTCGCATATGTAACCATATTGCAGAACAAAATGTCAACGTCTGCCGCGAGGATTTTTTTAACCGTTTCGTATGCTTTTTCACTGCTGTCAACCATTCCGAAATCAACGGTTTCAACGGCGTTTTTTTCAACCGATTTCACAAAATCTTTGTGAAACCCCATAATATTACCTTCAAGACCGTCAAACTGTGCCCAGTAAGTCGCGTGTGCCACCGCAAAAACTCCTATTTTTGCCGTTCGAGCTTTTTTTCGTGTAATCATTTTAATTCACAACCTTTATTTTTTGTATAAAATTATTTTATATTTTTTGTATATCTTGATAATAACACTTTACAATAGCAATAACAATGTAAGAAATAAAGATTTTTTTGTAAAAAATAAAGCTTATACTTTCAGCCATAACCGCAGGACGTATCGAAGACTGCGAGCAAAAGACAATCGTTTTTGCCGTTTTGGCGCCGTTGGGCTTATCTGTATAAAAACCGCACTGCGGATATTTGCTGCAAACACAGCCTACGAGTGCACCGTCTTCGCCATAAAATGCGGTAACAATAAGATAATCAGGATTTTTTGTAAAAAACAAAGAATTTGCATCGAAATGTATTTTCACTTTTTCACCGCATTCGGAAAAACTTAAGCTTGCGCCTTCCGTACCGCTTTATGACGAAATTTTAATATAAATGTTTTTATCATCCCGCACTGCCGACACACAAAAAACATTACCCTCGGCGCTGAAAGTTACCGGTGACGCAAGCAAGCTTGAAATTAAATATTTCTTTATAATTTCACCGTCTTTTGCAAAAAAAGCTGATACGTCCGTTAAGCTGCCGCTGACTGTAAATACCGCGTCTTTTTTGCCGTCCGAAACTGTATTTCTTTCAAGATAATACAAATTGATATTTCCGCCGTTCTCCGTGCCGAAAGAATAATTCACAAGCGGTGACGTGATTTCCGGCGCAGCGTATTCATATGCGGGTTCGGGAGGTATGTCGATAATTGTAATATTATCGCCTTTTAAACTGTCCCAGTCGTAAAACTCCCAGTCAGATTCGTCATCGGAAAACACATTTACAGTAAAAGTACATAAAACTGCCGCAATAAAAAACACCTTAAAAATAGTTTTTTTCATATTCTCATCATCGCTTTCTGACTCTCATACCACATCTAATTAATTTCAACAACACACGAAATCGGTGCGGAATTTTCAAAACTTTCAAACATAAAAGCCTTAGCCGTATATCCGAAAGCGTTTTCGGGCACATTCACGCTTGCTGACGCAATGCCGTTATTACCGTGGGAAAACGCTATATTTTTCATACAGTTATTGTTATCGTACAGGCAAATAATTATAAGAGCGTCTTTTTCATATTCATATTTGAAATTTGCCGTAAGCGTCCCGCCGCACGCTGCCAAAATATCAGATACTCCGTTGCCGTCAACGGTAAAACCATCTCCTATAAACGTTCCTTTGCCAATGTAAAAATAGTCGGATTCGGCAGTAACGGTATTGCCCTGTAAATCTGTTATAACTGCGGAAAGAATGTGTCTGCCGTCCGAAAGCTGCGGAAGATTTGCGTAAATTGTGCAATCCTCCATATTGAAATCGGCACATTTTTTACCGTCCGCAAACAACTCTGCTTTTTTTACAAAGCTGACGTTTTTGCTTAACGCAAGTGAAATTTTCGTATTGCTGTTTTTAGCGAACACCGCAGTTTTTCCGAACGGTGCGTCTGCGCCGACAATAGAAATATTGTTGTTTTGTATATTAAGGCTTTTAAGAGCAATACGTCCGCCCATTGACTGGTGATCACCCAGACAAAAACTTCCCGATGTACGAACGGAAGTAATCCCCGAATTTTCCAGCAATGAATTAATTTCGTCGGCACTCTTTTCAAAATTGTAGCTGAATCCCGTGGATTGATTCTCGATAGAAAGCGAAATTGCACCGCCGGCATAAGAAAGAGTAAAATTCGTGTCGCCGCCCATTGTGAAACGGGTGCCGTCCGTCGTTACATCCGTGCAAAGCGTTTTGGAACCGTATTGAAGTTCTATGGTATGTCCCAAATCTTCTTCGGTGGGATTGCCGCTTGTATCAAGCTTCGATGTGCTTTTAATGTTGAATCTGAAGGTGTTGTTCAAATCAATCGGTGGATTGTAAACCACATCGACCGCCTTTTCGGGGTCATAAAGCGAATTAAAATAGAGCCTTACAATGTTTGAATTTTTAGGATATTTTCCGTTCGGATCATCGGAAAACACACCCGAAACAGTGTAATTTGTTCCCAAATCCATTTTGAGCAAAAAATATCCCGCAACGGCTGTAATGCCATTTTCACCGACTCCGACACTGTAATCCTTTGTCGCGCTGCTGCCTTTGAGCGAGCGTACAAAAAGCTTGTCAATCTCGTAATTCAGTTTATCGTTCGTATAAACGCCGTCTTCCGGAGATAAAAGCGTATAGTCGCGGATATATTCCGTTTTGCGCCCGGCAATATCATCGGCTGCCGAAACGGATGTTGAACATAAAATTAATGCCAATGCCGCAGCCAACGCCAAAACCCTCTTGCTTATTGTTTTTTTCATCATCACACCGTCCTCGTTAATAATTCAGTATGAAAACTTTCTGCAAAATCATATATTTCCAATACCCTAAAATTTTTGTGCAATTATCGCCCGACGAGCAGTAAGTCAAAATATCTGCCTGACTTACGCTTTTTACGGAAACTTTTCCTTTGTTGTCCCTGTTTATACTGTAAATTTCGGATTTTAATTTTGCCGCTTTGAAGCTATTGGCAGACGCATTTGGAATTTCACTTGTTTTATCTGTGCTGCAAAGCATAAGAATATCGTCTTTTTTATCATATACAAAGCTTTTTCTCAAAAAATATTGTGCAATCGGATTCGGCGAAACATCTTCGGTAATTTTATCCTCGCTGCAGTCATATGTTTTAACAATTCCGCCGCCGATGACCTCATCATTATACAAGTCGCAGCGAATTATGTCGCCGCAGTCAATGGCGCGTGCCGCAAATATATCCTCATAAACAAGAATTTTCTTTTTTACCGAACCCGAATTAACATACAGGCACACCATATCTTCATCGTCCGACGAAACGAGCCGTATATCTTCAACTACCCATAAGGTCTTGTCACCCACATCGTTTTCGGATGACGAAAGCTCCGAAACGAGAACATCGGCGTAAAAACTGTCGTTAATTCTGTATGCCTCGGGCGCATAATATTTATCGTTTACATACGGATAATACATTGACGCAACACGATATTTTCGTTTGTCTTCCGATTCGCTTTTATTTATTATAAACACCGTGGACTCTGTTTTTTTCCAGAAAAATTCTTCACCGAAGCCTCCGCCGTATGATTCGGATTTAAATCTCAAAGCAGGATCACACGATCCGTATATTTTTCTT